>CAZHYX010000294.1:0-3988 GCA_964536675.1 uncultured Flavobacteriaceae bacterium | reverse complement strand
CATTACTCATTAACACAAATAATAAAAATTTTATTTCAACCTTAGGCTTAGATGACTTTGATACCTCGAATTCTTTAGAGCGATCTGCCAATAGAAATGTAGGAGATTTTGATGATGATTCAAGAATTGAACTATTTTTAAATTATACCACAAAGTTTGATGACCATGGTCATCAACTTTCAGTTGATTTTAAATATGATAATACCGTTTCTAAAAATAATACAACTATTATTGAAAATGAAACAATACCCGTTTCTGAAAACATAAATCAAAAAGTAGACAAAGAGCAGAATCTTGACAATTTATTATTTCAGATTGATTACGAGCTTCCCCTTAAAGAAACAAAAAAGTTAGAGTTTGGATATAAAGGTACATTCCGCCTTTATGAAAATGACTTTAAATTAAGTCAGTTTGATGAAATATCAAGAGATTTTGTAATTATAGGCGGCTTTAATGATGTTATTAATTATGATGAAAAAATTCATGCTTTTTATGGACAGTATAGTGCCTCGCATGGTAATCTATCATATTCATTAGGTTTACGAAGTGAAACTACTGATGTTTCTGTCGAAGAAAATTCGTCAAACAATACAATATCTAGAAATTACACTAATTTGTTTCCTTCTGCGACATTAGATTACGAATTTGAAGATGGTAGC
Source organism: uncultured Flavobacteriaceae bacterium (assembly GCA_964536675.1). GTDB lineage: Bacteria > Bacteroidota > Bacteroidia > Flavobacteriales > Flavobacteriaceae > Aureibaculum. The sequence goes on along the minus strand of CAZHYX010000294.1, from coordinate 3,329 downwards.
TATGTATCTTTATATTATAATAGAGGTATTACCAGACCAGCTATTGCGCAAATAAATCCTTTTATTTCTATAAACAGTGAACGCTTTCAATCAGTTGGTAATCCTGATTTAAACTCTTATTTTAATGATTATGTAGAATTATCATTTGGTAAAGATTTTGAAAAACTATCGGTAATTTCATCTGTCTTTCTTAATTATGGACGAGATGTTTTTTTAACGGTAATACAAAATGCCGGTCAAAATGCAGATGGCTCAGATATTTTTATAAGAACCCCAATTAATAGTGGTAATAAAAATATTTTAGGTTGGGATATAGATTTAACATATCGTCCGGCTAAAGGAATACGATTTGGTACATATGTAAACCCTTTTAATTTAGATATCTCTAATACTATAGATAATCTTTATGATTTTAATAGTTGGGCATTGATAACTCAAACATATGCATTAATCTCTTTAAAAAATGGGTTGCGTTTTAAAGTAGACCATATCTATCAATCTTCAATAAAGAACAGATTAACAACCTTAAGAGCCTTGAACTTTGCCAATATAACAGTTAGTAAAAGTTTATTTAAAAAGAAAGCAACTTTAACTTTTAAGGCCATTGATGTTTTTAAATCTAAATGGTTTATAACACAATCTTTTGAAGCTAGTACAAATACGCTAAGAAGAGTTAGATATGATAGCAGGTTTAATTTATCGTTTACATACCGGTTTAAACAAAAAAGAAGAAGCTCAAGAGATCGTGGTAAAGAAGTTACTAAAGATGTGTTAGAAGATAAACAAGATGAAAAGCTATAAATTAAAAAGGGTTAGCAAATTGCCAACCCTTTTTTATACCGTTAAGATAATTATTTTTTTAACTTCTTCGCTTCTTTTCTTAATTTCATTCCTTCCATAAAAGAACCAAATAACCAATAAGGTACAACAAATGTTAATAAAAATATTAACATCCAAAAACCCATAGTAAAAACGGTTAGAAAAATAAGAAATCCTATAAATTGTTCAAATTCCATAATTGGTAACTTAAAATTTCTTCAAAAATACTATATTTTTTTTAACTAATAATATTAAGTTTTATTTTTTTAACTTAATTTAGTAACAAAATTAAACTATTACCAATTTTTATAGTCATAGTATAAATCAAGAAAAAATTGTGATGATACTGAAATATAATAGGCATATAATAATATTGATATTATCAATTTTTTATGTTACTTCTTTTGTCGGACAAAATATCAAACAATCTGAAAAAGTGCTTAAACATTTAACAAATGAGCAAAAAAAGATGTTAGCTGAGCAACAAGTATTAATTGATAAGGCTAAAATTGCTTTTAAAAACAATTTAACTGTTGAGCAGAAAAGCATATTAAAGAATAAAGCACTAACTCGTAACGAAAGGTCAAAATTGTTAAAAAAATCACTTTCGAAAAAACAATTATCAGCAATTGATGTTAGTAATAGTTTACTTCGTAATAAAAGAATAAAATTCAAGCGAAGTTTATCAAAAAAACAGGTTGTAAGATTAAGAAGATTTATGAGTAATAGAGATATTCATGATAGAAAAAGGTTAATCAGAAGGTTGAGAAGATTGATCAGAGACAATCTCAATTCAGATAATTAATAATCAATTACAAAACTTTAAATGTGTGAAAAAAACGTTATTATTTACATTTATTACATTATTCTTTGGTCTTGATTGCTTCGCTCAAATAAATCAAGAAACCGATAAAGAAATTGATAGTATTATAGAAGAATTAATATTTTCTGATAGTGAAAATTTATTAGAATATATTGAACAACTTAATAAATATCAAGTATTATATGCTTCTGTAGGGTTTAATGATAAAACCTATTTTTTAGGTCGTGATATTGGTCTAGATCAATATAGCTTAACTACTCAACTTTTTTATGAGCATTCTAATGGAATGTTTTTTGGTATTTCTGGCGCCTTGTATAGTGAGTTTGACCCTAAGTGGGATTATACAACACTAACTGGAGGTTATAGGAATCAATTTGGTAAACATAAAAACTTTAGTTATCAACTGAGTTATAATAGATACCTGTTTTCAGATACCAGTTCAGATGATTTCGAAAATAGTCTTGATGCTAACCTAAATGTTGAAACAAAAAATAATGCTTTTGGCATATCTACTGATCTAGCCTACTTTTTCGGAAAAAAACAAGGATTTCAAAATAGCTTTGATATATATGGTGAGGTAAACCTCTTTAAATTAAATAATAATAATACTATTACCTTTAATCCATTAGTTACTTTTCAATTTGGTAGTGAAAATATTGACACGTCAAGAATTGATGATTTGGGTATTGACAATCCTTTTCTTGATAGGATAATCAACTCATTTGAAAAATATGATCTTCGTAATATTCAACTACAGCTACCTATTACACTAAACTTAAATAACTTTCAAATTGAGGCTGGTTATAATTTTAATTTCCCAAAGGCGCTAGAATTCGAAAGAAATCTTGATAACTCTTCTTATTTTAATTTAAGGTTAAGTTATATCGTTGATTTAAAATAGATTGTAAAAGGTGTTTTAACCTTTTTTTAACTAAATTATAGTTTAAACCTTAATACTTTTCACCAACCAAAAATTTACAAATATTAATATTTTTTTTGGTTATGTTGCGAGATAATGTAGATTTTATTATCTTTATATAAACTTATAGCATTATGGATTTACAATTAATCATATCGGAATTAGCAGATCAAGAAAAGAAAGACCTTTTCATTATTTTAAAGAAGGAATTAGGACAAACACCACAGTTAGATAAAGTACGGTCAATAATTAATGAGAATCAAAAAGTTCTTTGCCCTCATTGCCATACAGACGATATTTATGGACATGGTATTTATAAAGGTCGTAAAAGATATAAATGTAAGCAGTGTAGCAAGACATTTAATGATTTTACAGGCACAGCAATATCTGGAATAAAAAAAGTTAATAAATTCCAAGAATATATTGAACTTACACTAGAGAGCGTATCGATAAGGAAAGCAGCTAAAGAATTAAAAATTAGCACGAATACAATTTTTGCTTGGCGTCATAAAATCCTAGCTTCATTATCAATGATTAACGGTAATTCTTTTGACGGAATTGTTGAGTGTGATGATAAACAATTCAAGATAAATGAAAAAGGAAGTCGTAAACTGGATAGAAAAGCATATAAAAGGTCTAGCGATAGAAAAACCAAACGAGGAATTAGTAATGATAAATTATCGGTAATGGTTGCTACTGACAGAAAAGGGAATCCTTTAATGAAGATTGCAAAAATGGGTAGAATAGATTCAGATAGTGTTGAAAAAA
>CAZHYX010000293.1:0-3990 GCA_964536675.1 uncultured Flavobacteriaceae bacterium | reverse complement strand
AGAATTGGGAGAACATTTTCACCTATATCTGGTAAGGAAGTAAAAAAGCATACCGTAAATGATGTTATAAAACATATTAAAAGTTATAATGAAAATTCAAAGTTATTACTGCTTGCGCCTATTTATATTGATAATGGTAAAAAAATTGACACGCTATTAAAAATTTTAGAACAACAAGGCTATTCAAGAATAAAAGTTAATAATGAAATTGTTAGAATAAATGATGTGAAACCTTCTAAAATAAAAAAATTTTATTTAGTCATTGATAGAATAGTAGTCCGTGACGATGAAGATTTTTATAACAGACTAGCCGATGCAATTCAAACTGCTTTTTTTGAAGGTAAAGGTGAATGTATAGTAGAAGGTGTAATTGATAATACACAAACACCCTTTAGTAATAAATTTGAATTAGATGGTATTACTTTTTTAGAACCTAATACACATTTATTCAGTTTTAACAATCCGTATGGTGCTTGTCCAACATGCGAAGGTTATGGAAATATTATAGGCATTGATGAAGATTTAGTAATACCAAATACTTCATTATCTATTTATGATGATGCTATTGTACCTTGGCGAACAGAGTCTTTTTTAGAATATAAAGAAGCATTGATTGATAATGCTTATAAATTTGATTTCCCAATTCATAAACCTTTCTACGAATTAACTGATAAACAAAAACAATTATTATGGGAAGGCAACACCTATTTTCAAGGTTTAAATAAATTTTTTAAAGATTTAGAAGCTAAGACCTATAAAATACAATATAGAGTGATGCTTTCTCGCTATCGAGGAAAAACAAAATGTACTACTTGTTACGGAAAAAGATTACGAAAGGAAACAGAATATGTAAAAATCAATAATATCACCATTAATGATCTGGTAAATTTACCTATTAATGAAGTGTTAGATCTTTTCAATAATTTAAAGTTGTCTTCACATGATGAGAAAATAGCAAAACGATTATTTAAAGAAATTATCAATAGACTTGAATTTTTAAACAATGTTGGTTTAAATTACTTAACATTAAACAGAACATCAAATACGTTGTCTGGTGGTGAAAGTCAACGAATCAATCTTGCAACTTCTTTGGGTAGTAGCTTGGTAGGTTCTATGTATATTTTAGATGAACCAAGTATAGGTTTACACTCTAAAGACACTGAACGTTTAATTAAAGTATTAAAAAATTTAAGAGATTTAGGTAATACTGTTATTGTAGTTGAACATGATGAAGATATTATGAAGGCTGCTGACTATATTATTGATATTGGTCCTGAAGCTGGTACTTTTGGTGGTGAATTAGTAGCACACGGTACTTATAAAGAAATACTTAAAGCAAATACATTAACCTCGCAATATCTTAACGGGAAAAGAAAGATTGAAATACCTACAAAAAGAAAAATAGCGAAAAATTATATTGAAGTCATTGGTGCTAGAGAACATAACCTTAAAAATGTTGATGTAAAATTTCCTCTCAATGCTTTGACTGTTGTTACAGGAGTTTCTGGTAGTGGAAAAAGTACATTGGTAAAAAATATTTTATATCCAGCACTACAAAAACAATTGTATAATTATGGTGATAAACCCGGACAATTTACAAAGCTCAATGGCAATTATACTTCGATAAGAAATGTTGAGTTTATAGATCAAAACCCTATTGGACGTTCAAGTAGGTCTAATCCGGTAACTTATATTAAAGCTTATGATGATATTAGAGCTTTATTTACCAATCAAAAACTTTCAAAAATAAGAGGGTATAAAGCCAAACATTTTTCATTTAATGTTGATGGTGGTAGGTGTGATACCTGTAAAGGTGAAGGTGAAGTTACCATAGGCATGCAATTTATGGCAGATGTACATTTACTTTGCGAAACCTGTCATGGAAAACGTTTTAAAAAAGAAATTTTAGAAGTAAAATTTGAAGGTAAATCAATCTCTGATGTATTAGAATTGACTATTGATGAAGCAGTTGCTTTTTTTACATTAAACAAACAGAAAAAAATAATTAACAAGTTACAACCTCTACAAGATGTTGGTTTAGGCTATGTACAGTTAGGACAAGCTTCTTCTACCCTTTCAGGAGGTGAAGCACAACGTATAAAATTAGCTTCCTTTTTAGTGAAAGGGATTACTAAAGATAAAGTTCTTTTTATTTTTGATGAACCCACTACCGGACTTCATTTTCATGATATAAAGAAATTATTGGCTTCTTTTAATGCACTTATTGATAAGGGGCATACAATTATAGTTATTGAGCACAATATTGAACTTATAAAATGTGCTGACTATATTATTGATCTAGGTAAAGAAGGTGGTAAAAAAGGTGGCAAAGTTTTATTTCAAGGCTTACCAGAAGAATTAATCAAATCTAAAACTTCATATACGGCTCAATATTTAAAAGAAAAACTATAGCCCCTTTGTCCGCTAAAGAGGACTACTCCTTCTTAACCTGTTTCCCTTCTATTACGGCTTGAAGGTTTTCTTTTGCCAAAACAAAATCAGCTTGTAAATCAACCGCTTTTTTAAAACTAGCCTTAGCTAGATCCATTTTATCTTGTTCAAACTCTATTAATCCTTTTAAATTAGAAATAGCCGCCAATAAAGATACTTGTTGATTATAATTTTTATTTACTGCATAAGTAACTTTAATTTTACCAGTATCTTTTAATTCTTGTGCTTTTTTAATTGAGCGATAAGCTTCTTCATACTTCTTAACCGAAAAATATAAATTAGCTAATTTATAGGCATGATAGTTATTAGCTGACTTAACAACCAGTTTAGCATATACTTCGGCAGCTTTATCAATAGCACCAAGGTTTTCTAAAGATACTGCTTGCATTTCCAAAATATCTTGTTTATTACCGTCTTTAGACAAAATATCACTACACACCATAAAAGATGAAGAATACCTTCTTCCACTAAAATATAAATAGGCTAAACTATCTTTATATACACTAGTTTCACCTTCTTTAGCTATTATATTATATAAACTATTTATTGCAACATTATCATCACTATAACGTAATGCTTGTTTCATTACAGCTTTATCTAATGTTGTATCATTAGTATCTTGCGCATAAAAAGAAATAAAAGCTAATAAAGTACTTAATGTAATGTAGAATTTTTTCATTTTCATTTATTTTAATAGGATTACAAATGTATTTAATTTATTGAAAATTAAACCTTAAAGTTTTAATAAAAAAAGCTCCTCACAATAGAGAAGCTTTCAATCTTGGGTGGAAGACCGGATTCGAACCGGCGACCCTCGGTACCACAAACCGATGCTCTAACCAACTGAGCTACAACCACCATATTTATTCTATACATCAACCAAACAGTAAATGCGGGTGCAAATATAATCTATTTAGCTATTTTGTCAAATAAAAAATAAAATTATTGTCATAATATATATTGTATCATTTACTTTTGCAATTCAATAAATAAATCAAATGAATAGAATCACCCATTTTATATACGAATATTTGGTAGAAGTTGGAATAAAAGAAACAAGCGCTACATATTTAAATATGCTCGTTCTATTAATAATATCTCTATTAATCATTTTTATTATAGATAATGTTGTAAGAAGAGTTTTAAGAAGTATTTCTTCAAGAATTGCACAAAAATCTAAAACCAACTTTGATGATATATTAATTACTAATAAAGTACCAAGAAATATTGCACATATTATACCTCTACTTTTTGCATTAAAATTTATACCTATTGTATTTAATGATTTTAAATATTTAGAAAATATCATAGAAAAATTACTACAGGTATTTGCTGTAATTTTAACACTTTGGATTGTACGAAGTATATTAAATACTATAAAAGATTATTTTAAAACATTACCTCGTTTAAAAGATAAACCAATTGATAGTTATATACAAGTTTTTATGATTTTTGCTTGGGTAGCAGGTTTTATGTTTTTCTTTGCAATTATAACTGGTGTTTCAATCTGGAAATTTCTTACCACACTAGGTGCAGCTT
>CAZHYX010000292.1:0-4007 GCA_964536675.1 uncultured Flavobacteriaceae bacterium | reverse complement strand
GTATTGACTTTTTACTCGACTAGCTAATATCCCATAATTTCTGATGACATTAAAGGGCTATCAACTTAAGCCGATACAATCTGTAAATTCAATGGGTTAGGATCATTACATCCTCTGGATTTTCTAGGTAAAGGTAGATCCCCCATTTGCTCAATAAGCCAATCAAATAAGTCTGGAATTTTTGTATCAAATAGTCTTTCTGCAGCTGTCGTTCCATCACGACGTTTAGTGTCATAATTATGAATAACCGTTAATGCTTTTAATCGCTTTGCTGTTATCCCTCTTCCATTGTGATGCATTTGAGACAAATAGCCATTTCGACCTTCAATAGCCGATGATGCCCGCTGAAATTTGCCACTTATCCAATCTGTCCAACTTAACCACTCTTCCATCTCATCATCTGAAATCTTATTGGTTAGTGAATGACTTTCATAAATCAATAATGCTTTTTTCCAAGCCTGTCTATAAACTTTTTTCATCTTAGGATTTTGAGATTTTTCCATTTGTTGATACCAATAAATAACAGGTAATAATGTATATGGGAGGCTCCACATAAAAACCCACCTTACGACATTCTAAACTTTGACAAATTATAGGTAATATTATACATTAAATATCTTGATGTTTATTGAGGTTAGATATTACGAATGTGGCAATAAAAAATAAAAAAATTGATTCTGATAATGAAGCTGAAAATGCAATTAATGAAGAGCATTCTATCGAGGAACTTGCTTCTGAATATGTAGATAACTACCAGCTTGAGCTTGAGAAAAAACAAGAATATCCTAATATAGAGGGAAGGAAAAAGCTAGAATATCTTTCCAACGAGTCATGCTGTAGCAAAAACTGTTGTAAATCATGGGATCGTGAAGATTTAATTCATCATGCAGAAGATTTACATTCTCTTTCAAAGAATGAGACAAAAATAGTTATTCTGACGATTTTAAGAAATTGTTCATTTTCCCATCAACAAACACGATATTCTGAACAACGTTTACGATTAAGGTTTTGTTTTTGCTATGAGCCATTTGGAGGAATGTGTTCAACTGCTTTTCGATGGCTATTTGATATTAGGATTGATGCATTTAAGGGGCTTTTAGCCTATTTTAAAACCCATCATATGTCTGTAGTTCCGCCAATACATGGCAATAAAGGGGAAGAAAGCCATAAGCTAAACACACTTATAAAACGTGGAGTTACTGAAAAAGTAGTTGAATTTATATTGGAAATAGGTAAGTCACAAGGTGAATATTCACCAGGTAGGCATGCGAGAAAAGGTGACTTAATAGAAGATAAAAATCCTGATTTATTATGGCTTCCTTGTTGTTTCAATCAAACCACTCTTTTTCGTATGTATAATAAACAATATGCTGAATTTCCTATTGGGAAAACAAAATTTTTTATTCTTTTAAAAAATGAACGACAAATACAGAACATTAAAATAAGATCGCCACGTTCAGATATGTGTGATTACTGTGAATTGCAAAAAAGAAAAATTGCAGGAATAAAACCACATGATGAAGAAAAAGCAGAGCGATTAACTGAAGAATTACATTCTCATCAAAAGTCTTATCGGGAAGAACGCAATATTTATAACGCTGAGCGCGAAAAATCACTAAAAGATGGTCAAAAATATAGAGATGGTAAGATTAAAATAGAAGAATGTATTGAGCATATAGGAATAGATTATGGACAATCAATTGGAGCACCATCGACCACAGATCAATTAGGAGGAACATTTTATCTTCAAATGAGAAACTTTCTTCTTTTTGGAGTATGCTCTGCTCTTGAGAATACACAGCATTGTTATACATATGACGAACGAGAGGCTGGTAAAGGCTCGAATGAAGTAATCAGTTTTCTTCATCATTTTCTTGCAACTAGAAAAATACAAACGCCAAACATAAGAATTCATGCAGATAACTGTCGTGGTCAAAATAAAAACAAGTATGTTATGTGGTACCTAATATGGTTAGCAGCAACAGGTAGAGTAAAACATATTGAGCTTAAATTTATGATAAAAGGACACACTCATTTTATTGTGGATAGTAATATAGGTCATATAAAAAGAGAATTAAGACAATCTAATGTATTTTGTTTAAAGCATTGGGAAGAAGTTATTCGTCGCTCATCAGTAACAAATAACGCTAAAGTTGTTAATGGAAATGATGTGTATGACTGGAAAAAAGGATTATCACCCTATTATAAAGATTTTAAGGGAATAAGCCAATTTCAGCATTTTTATGTTGATTCTGATGAGCCAGGTTATATCATGACAAAATATGGTTTTGATGATGAGGTGTGGAAAAAAACAAAATTACTAAAAACAGATAAAAACATAACACTAGAAAAATTTATAAAGCTCCCTGAGTATCTGGATACAGTTGGTTTTCAAGGAGGAAAACCAGAAAAGGAAGCTTTATTATATAAAAATTTACGGCAATATGTAGATGACGAATGGAAAGATGAATTATGTCCTAACCCAAAAACTTTTAAACCACCTCTCAGAACTAATCAGTCTTGCCCAGATTGGTTGTAAATTGCTATATTGATATTATGTTATAAGGTGGCATTTTATGTGGAGCCTCCCATTTGTTTTTTCCGCTGAGCTGAGCCTCTTCCTTTGCCAACATATTTTTCTTCTTTTTCAACTTCCAACTTATATTCAACGTTAAGTAATCCTTCTACCTTATACCGCCTCAGTATTTTATTAATTGCTTCTATCAAGTCATCTTCTTTCGTTGTTTGCTTTATACCTTTGCCTCTCTTAGGTGTTAAAGAAATTATTTTTCCAATTGCATTTTCTAACCTTTTTTCTAAGCCTTTTTCTTGTTGTTGCAAATGAGATATTGATTTTATAACTAATACACGTTCTTTCCACTCATCTTCATTATTATTATTCTCATCATCTTCATTTTTAATCTTAATTTTTATAGTCCGTTCAAATTCATAACCACAAGCTAATAATATACTTTCACCTTTGTCATTATCTCTAATACACAACTCTAATTCACCTGCATAGTCTTTCTCTATACCCTTTTTTATCCAATCTTCCATGGATATTGCCGTGTCACCAGTTAATGGTAATGGGGATAAGTAGTGGTTATCTTGTCCAACGATGTAATGCCTAATGCTTAAAGCACTTCCTTTGCAATCACTCACGATCAATACACCTTCTTTTTTTAACTGATCATGAATTTGCTCTATTACTGGAATGTAGAGCACATCATCGGCTGTTTCTCCTGAAACAACTTTTGTTACCAGCGGCATTCCTAAAGGGTCAAGCGCACCACTCATTATCTTTAGCTGAGGTAAAGATGGATCATCTTTGCTATGACCAAATTGCATTAAACATCCTTCTTCATTAATATGATACCCTGATACCGTCGTTGCATCACACCTGACTACTTCTGTTGGCAATTCAAAGACCTCTATAGTCTTTTCTGTTAACTCGTTTTCAATTTTCTCCCAATAATTTTTATTTCCTAGATGTTTCAGTAAACGTGAGAGCCGATCATCACTAAAGTAGAGTGGATCAATCGGTTGACCCGTAGTGTTACTTAATGTGTTTATCATACCTTTAACATAAATTTCCATAGCCACTTTACGATGATCGCCTTCACTTAAAATATAGGCTAACCAAATGACAGCTGTCCATCCCCAACTCAATTCGCTTTGATTCCAGTGTTTAGGAATATGATGATCTAAAATTTCCCGTAATCCCATTTGTTCCATATGGCCTATCAATAAAACAACATCATCTACTTCTTCTGTGATAATTATCAGTTCTTCCTTCCCAAGTAGTGCTTGTGCTTCTGCATCTAATTTTACTCTCATGATATTATCCTTAGCTTATTGATTTACATATTAAATTAAGGATAACAAATCCATTGATTAATAGTAAATTTTATAGTAGTCATCTGAAAGATATTCAAAAAATTTAGTATTGTGAATGGGAATCCTTCAAAAAAGCCAAGAGTTAACAGTTTGTTTTGCCTGATACGAAC
>CAZHYX010000291.1:0-4023 GCA_964536675.1 uncultured Flavobacteriaceae bacterium | reverse complement strand
ACTGACTCTGTAAACAATACCCTACGATATTTTGCACTACTTACAATATGATACATTAAAACTGTAACGTTATGACTCTTATCAATATACTTACTATTTTGCGACATCGAGTCGCAAAATAGTAAAATTAAACGAGGCAAGCCTCCGAGGTATTAAACCTTTAAGAGAATAAAATTGGTATAATTTTGGAAGACAGAACATTTAAAAAAGCAAAACAGTCAAGCAAAGAACTTGACTGTTTTAAATTTTTGCAAAAAATCATGGAAAACCATGAATTTTAAAAATACCCATTTGCTCTATTGACAGGTATTCTTTTTTGCAATAATTTTGGAGTATCAATTGTCGCTAAACACTTATATACAATACTCCCAAAATAAGGGGAGAAAGGAAGGGGAGAAAGGTGAGAAGCTAAAAGCTGAAATCAGCATCTACAAATGCTTCTCTCCTTACTATAAATAGGAGTTTCCTTTTCTCTGATGCTAAATTAGTAATTATTTTGGTTTATACAAAATAATTTTACAATTGTTTGTAAGTGTATACTTATCTGGTTGTTAGGAAACTATGTGTTTTGTTGAAAATATTTATTAACAAAAATAGTATGTTATTAACAATTTTTCATTTACTTTACCTCGTTAATCGTCAAAAATTAGTGGTTTATAGGTAGAAGGTAGTGGTTTTTGGGTATTTTTGAAACTCCCTGTTTTCGCTATTGTTTTTGCTAGGTTATGACCATACTTTTGATGCATAAACAAATTCAAAAGTTTACCTAAAATAACTCTAAACAATTTTAATAACTCTAAACAATCCCCTAATCATGAGAAAACTTTTACTCGCAATAAGCGCAGTATTGGTACTGGCTTCCTTTACTAATAGTGCAAACGAAACAATTATTTTAAAAGACATAGACGGTACTTTATTACAATCTTTCCCTGTAATTGAGCAAATTAATAATGAATATACAGTTACATTTACAGTTGATGCTATGACAGTTGTAACTACTAATGTAGATGCAGATGGTACACATATCAATTTAATTGATAATGGTAACTCTGGTAGTACAATAACACATACTTTAACATTACCTAGCAAAAAGTTGGACTTTAACAGTTATATTTTAAGTGATTTAGGCGTGGCTTCAAATAGTGACATGTATCTAGCAACTTATGTTGCAAAAAGACATAAACCTTTTCTTTTTGATGAATAATATAAGTTTTTGACTAGAAATTGATATTTTATTATATAAACCCGATAGTTTTAACTCTCGGGTTTTTTTTATCTTTATTTTTAATCAAGACAATATATAGTAAAGTTTTATGTTTAAAATTTAGAGAAGATTAAATAGCTAATTTATAATGATAGACGAAGATTTAATTGAGTTTTTTGAAGATGATAAAATAACAGTGCATATTGCTGATGACCATCAAATTTTAATTGATGGCGTGATTGCAGTGTTGGGTTTAGAAAAAGATATAGAAGTAGTTGGTTTTTCTTTAAACGGACTTGAAGTATTAAAATGGTTTCATGAACATTCGGCCGATGTGTTGGTGTTAGATATAAATATGCCGAAATTAGATGGAATAGAAGTGTTAAAAAGGTTTCAAAAATATGAAGACGTACCTAATGTAGTCATTTTATCTAGCTATGATGATGTGAAATTAATCAAAGAAGTATTAGGTATGGGTGTTAAAGGTTTTGTACCTAAAAAATCTGCAGGCGAACATATAGTACAAGCCATTCGTAGCGTTTCTAAAGGGCAACAATATTTTAGTGAAGAGGTCAAAGAAAAAATGATGAAAACCTTAATGGGTAAACCTATACAAGATAAGACCAGCCCTGAAGGTATGCTGTTGAATTCTTTGACAAGAAGAGAATACCAAATATTAAAATTGATTGCCCAGCAATATACCACCAAAGAGATTGCTGAAGACTTACATGTAAGTGAAAGTACTATTGAAACACATCGTAAAAACCTTCTTAAAAAAGTAAATGTAAGGAATAGTGTAGGCTTAGCCATTTTTGCCATGAAAAATGAGATTATCTAATCGATCTTTAACTTTAACAATGCTATTTCAAAATAAGCCGATAATGCTCAATCTATCCTCAACTGTAAAAATGAGATGTTTATTTGTGTTAATTAGTATTTTTGGTCATTTTCTTATATATCCTCAAAGTGAAACCTTAAAAACCACTATTCCGGAAAAATTATTACAGATAGATCAACAAATTGCAATACATGAATATGAGCAAGCTTTGACCAATATAGAGAAATTAAGGTCTTTTAAAGATTATATTAAAAACGATAAAAATAGGCTGAATTTATACTATAAAAAAGCTCAATGCTATAACGGACTTGACAAACATAAGGAAGCTATTGGTATTTTATTAAGAGGTTTGAATGAGTTGAAGGCAAAGCCTAAGTTGTCAAACCTCAAGATTAAATACTCTTTTTTTATAGGAGATATTTTTAGATCGGCTAAAAATTATGTCAAAGCCAGAGTATATTATAAAATTTCTTCAAGTGAAGCTAACTTAGAGTTAGATACTATTAATATACTGGAATCATATTTAGCTATAGGACGAACGTTTAAGGTTGAAGGAAAAATGGATAGTGCTATCTATTATTATAAAAGAGCAGTAAATTTTCCAACAACTGAAAAAACTAACGAAATTATTTCTAAGGTTTATAATAATTTAAGCGTAATTGCTATTCTAGAAAAAAATCTTGATTTGGCTGAAGAATACGGGAATATATCCTTAAAAATTAAAGAACAGCAAGAAGATACCTTGGGAATAGCTATTGTTTTGTTAAACCTTAGCAATATTTTATATGAAAAGGAAGAGTTTGAAGAGGTGAAAAATAATTATTTAAAAGCCTATGATAATGTAAAATCATTAAAAACCAAAAAGGCCTTTGAGGTTAAAGAAGGTATTCTTTATAATTTAGCATATGTAAATGAAGAATTAAATGACTTTAAAAAAGCTTATTATTATTTAGAAGAGGCTACCAATTTAACAGATAGCTTGTCTGAAGCCAATAGAATTCAAAATATTTCAGAAATAGAAGCTAAGTTTAACGTAGCTAAACAGGCTCAAAAAACAGAAGAAGAAAAGTCAAAACGCTTAAGAACACAACTTTTATTTTACGGCTCAGCAATTACATTTTTAATAGTTATAGTGTTAGGTTATATATTTTATAGAAACTATAGATTAAAACAGCGTAATAAGTTAGAACAAGTAGAGAATGAAATGCATACAAAAATAATAAATGCTACAATAGATGCTAAAGAAAAAGAGCGTAAATCTATTGCAGAAACATTACATGATAGTGTAAGTGCCTTACTCTCGTCAGCCAATTTACATTTACAGGCTACCAAAGCACAATTAAGAGCAGATGCTCCTAGAGAAATAACAAAAGCACAATCAATAGTTAATGAAGCGTCTGTTAAAATTAGAGACTTATCACACGAATTAATTTCATCGGTACTTTTAAAATTTGGTTTGGCATTTGCAGTACATGATATGTGTCAGAAATATTCCAATTCACAGATATCTCTGCATAGTGATGATAATGGTATAAAAAGATATGAGCAAGATTTTGAGATAAAAATTCATAATATTATAGAAGAACTGATTAATAATATATTAAAACATAGTAAAGCTACAAATGCTACAATTATGTTAGTACATAGAGGTGATGACAAGTTAGGTGTTAGAATTAATGATGATGGTATTGGTTTTGAAATGAAAAAAGCCATAAGAAAAGATGGTCTAGGTTTAAGTCATATAATTGCAAGAATAAAAGTAATGAAAGGGGTGTTTACTGTAGAATCTTCAAAAGAAGAAGGTACTAATATCTTTATTTTAGTACCTATACAATTTAAAGAAGAGGTAGCTTAACTCTAACTATCAAAAACGCCAAAAGTACCAAAAGCATCTGTAGCAAAATAGATACCTGAAATAATTCAACCTTTACTTCTTTTTTTGAAATAATGGGTTTTGACTATCAAATATCTTTAATATTTT
>CAZHYX010000290.1:0-4036 GCA_964536675.1 uncultured Flavobacteriaceae bacterium | reverse complement strand
GATAATAATGAATTTTTTCATTTGTATGAAAATTTAAGTGAGTTCAAAATAATTTGTTTCAAAAAAATAATTCAATTTATTAATGACAAATTTTATAATTAAATTGGTATAATTTTTAATAACCTGAGTTCGAACTCAGGTTTAAAGTTAAGTTATTTTTTTTGATTCATTTTGTTATGGTTTTATAATCAAATTCATCTGATATAATCATAAGTACAGTTGTATTATGGATTTTTGGTAATGGTAAAAGTTTTTATAATTTTATCAAGCAACTCAGAATAAGCTATATCTTTTAATCCTCCTTCTCCGCCAAAAGCGGATTCGGCGGACGAGAAGATGTGGTTTAATTCCCCGTCTCGCCTATGGCGGACGGAAATAACGATGTTTGCGTAGCAAACTCCATTTAACCCGCCTGCCGGCGAGGCACGGTATCTCGATGGCTCTGCCTTGGGGTAGTTTATTTTATATTTTTCAAAACTTTAAATGATGCCTTGGTCATTTGTAAATTACCAATACCTAAAAAATAAATAGTATTCCCAATCATAGACCAGAAAAAGAAGAAACGGTTTTTTGACGAAAAGATATGTTCATGTTTATGAAGAATATAGTTTAACGCCTCACATCTATAAAAGAAAGAATTTACGTCAGACATTCTATTTATTGTTTCTTTATGATGGTAAGCTTCTACACTTTTTAGAACATTTATTTTTTTTAATTTATTTATTCGCAACGCTAAGTCATAGTTATCGCCAATTCCGTTATGTACAAAGGCAGGGTCAAAAATATTTTTCTTAAGCTTCATAGCTCTAATCATTGAAATACCTAAGCCATAAATTCTTGTATTGATAACCTCATTTTCAAAATTACTCACTACTGGCCAACCTGCTTTAGTTATATTATTATCTAATTTTGTATAATAATTAACAATACGTTTTAAATACCATTGTGGGTAAATGTTTTTATTTACCGGACTCCATATAGACAATCCGAAAATGAATTTAAAAATTAATTTTAAAGGTGATATTCTATTTTGATGATATACCCATTTTCCGTTTTTATTTTTTTCTAAAATAATACCGCTTACAATATCAATATCAATATGTTTATTCAGATAATTCGCTAATTCAAAAATATAGTTTTTAGAAATTTCAATATCATCATCACAAAGCAGTATGTATTTTCCTGTACTTTTTTTAATACCTATATTTCTTTGTGTACAAACTGAGGGTTGAGCATGTTCAATAATAATAGATAACCCATTTGGAGGCTCAGGTATTTCATTTATAGTTAACTTAAACTTACTTGATTCAACGATGATTATTTCCTTTGGAAGTAAGGTTTGCGAATAAATAGAGAGCAACGTTCTATTCAAACTCTTAATTCGATCTTTTGTAGGGATTATAACACTGACTTCCAAAATTTCAATCATTTTTTTTGCTAATTATTATATAACCTGTTAAAAGAATTATTTGCCCTATGGTCGTACTGATTAAAGCACCTAATATTCCATAAATCGGAATTAAAAGGACATTAAAAATTAAATTTACTAAAACTGAAATTAAACCAACTTTAAGTGTAGAAACTGTTTTGTCTTTTGCATATAACTTATGTAAAATTGGCCAGTAATAATATATTGGAAGGATATATAATATACCTATTATGTAGATTAGATTTGGAAACTCAATTTGATATATTCTTGAAATAATGAATTTTGAAATAAGCATCCAAGAGCATGAAATAAATATACCTAAAGTAAAAAGGTTAAGGGCTATCTTGCTTATCTTTTTAGATGTTAATCTATAAATGTTCTTTTCAAAAGGTATAATTATAAAAGAACCTATTGTGATTCCAAATAGCACAAAATTTGATAGAATATGATATTTTCCAACATCGTCATCGTTTAAAAAAAAGAGGATTGAATAAAAATCAATTTTACTACTTAGCAAACCTAAAAGTCCAATAAAAAAGAAAGGAGAAATCTTTTTAAGAAGTAATAAGCTTGGCTTCTTAAATTTTAATTTATAACTATTAGTAAATATACCAATTGTTAAGAATGCTTTAATTAATAATCTGACTGTATAAAGAACAATTAATAATTGAAGTGAAATAACACCTCTATACAGATATAATATAATTATTGAAATAACAATTATAATGATTTCAATTAAAAAGAATAATTTAAATTTTTTAAAATAAATCAGATGTGCTTCAAATGAGGTAAAAATATAATCTGATAATATCCATAAACAGATAATTATGACAAAAAAGATGTTATTAGAGAAGTATAAGATGATTGAAAATAAAATAATAAAAAAAATTGGAATCCTAGCCATAAAGACAGCATTCCATATTTCTTTAATGTCAGATGGGTTTGTACTAAATTCTTTTAATAAATAAGTTTTATTCCCCCATTTCACAAAGTGAGTTCCTAGAGTGATAATGGCAACCATCGCCATAAATTCACCCCACATATTAACCGAAGACCATTTAATTACTAAATATGAAATTATAACAGTCCAAAATAAATTGGCTATAGAATACAATGAATTGTACAAGATTATAGGTAATCGCTTTTTTTTAAGGAAAATAAATTTCATAAATTTTTTTTACCATTTGTTTAATAGTATAAGTGGTTGTTTTTTTTGGTGGTTGATAATCTGTAAGAATTGATTGACAGATATTTACTAAGTCTTTTTCATTTGCCCCTAAGTGTAAATTTTCACGCTTATTATGTACTTTTTTATAGCCTACTGCATACATGCCGGTATATAAAGCTTCTGTAATAGCATACGATTCATCTTCAAAAGTAGAAGTATGTAATAAAATTTTACTTCTACTCATTGTTTTTAGTACATCTTCTCTTTTCAAGTGCCCAATAAGAGTGACAGTTGTATCTAAATTATTTTCTAAGATAAAGGTTTTCATTTTTTCTTCTTCTTCCCCTTTACCTATTATAACAATGTTTATGGTTTCTATTTTCTCTTTTAACTGTTTAATGATCCTTAAAAAGCTATTGTAATTTTTTAATTCAGAAAAGTTTCCAACGCCCAAAATATCAATATTTTTAGCTTTTTTGGTGATATTTTTAAAACTATTTTCGTCAATTCCACGAGGTATTATATAATTAGCTTTCCGACCAAAGACATTAGTTAATTTTTGACTTGAAAGTTCGTTCGGACAGAAAACAACCAGTTTTTTTGAAGGTAAAATATATTTATATTTATTTTTTAATGAGGCATCTTGCCCCATAACCATACAATAGTGCTTTATATTATATAAATTGGATAGTATTTGACCAACTAAAGCACAGTCATGTAGCCAAAAACTTTGAATAATTGTATTTTCCTTAGGATTATAGATTCTTTTAAAAGTAGTATAAACTTTGCCCCATTTTATAATTTTTAGTGAGCTTAAACCTTTTTTTCCTAAAGCATAAATATTAATATTATGCCAAACATAATCGTTTTTAATAAATGGATAATAAAATGAAATTATTGATATTTTTATTTCAGGATGATGTAGGCGAAAACCTTTAATAAAATTTTGCATTGCCGGAATACAGTCGGTCTCATCCTCGTTATGCGGAAATCCGGGACAAAAAAAGATGACATGTTTATTGTATTTCATATAGTTTCCATCCTTTTTCAAATACTTTTAACTCTTTTAACCTATAATTATTTTTAATAGTATTGTAGTTGTATTTTATGGTAGAAGGTAAATTTTCATCTTTCATATCAAAATTATTTATCATCAAAAGTCCCGATCTATAGTTTGAAATAGAATCAAGCCATAAACCATAAACATTTTTATCAGAGTAACTTCTAAGTGGACCTTCATAACCTGAAGTATAAATAGTTTTGAGACTAGAGGTTTTATTAATATATTTTACATTACTTTTTTCTTCTTTGTTAAGAACATATACTTTATTGAAACTATATGTTAAAAGCAAAATTTGGATACATGCAATGCCTAAAAAAATGATATTTTTTTTGCTATTAATATTTTTGAAATCCTGTTAAAAGCCGGAAATAGTAAA
>CAZHYX010000289.1:0-4059 GCA_964536675.1 uncultured Flavobacteriaceae bacterium | reverse complement strand
TGTTGGGCTTCTGCCTCCCATTTATCCGAATACATTTTTTTAGATGCGCCACAATAATTACACTGGTTATCGTTCATTTTTTTTCCTAAATATTTTAAAATAAGCCAAGACAATTCCTAACTTGTGGAAAGTATAAATCGGCAATTAGGGACAATAAGGGACACGACCATGACAAAACAAGACATACAGCAAGAATGCAGAAAAATATTTGATGAAATCAGGCAATTACAGAATGCGCTAGATTGGAGCGATACAAAACTTTACAATGTAACTTTGTAGAAATTTATGATGATGAAACGGGAAATGAAACAGACAATCAAAGAAAATTCAAGGCAAAAACCAAGAAGCGTTTTCAAAGAAAAAGTTGGGATTCTGGCAATGCAACCCAGCAAACCTTGTTGGAATTAAAAAAAATCAGGGACGCAATCTATTGCTGCAATGACTACAAAGAAAGCGAATTATTTGAAAGCGACATTCCGCTTGACATTAGACAACACATACAAAAGGAATCGGAGAAATTAGAGGATTATTTAAGAAACAAGGATTGTGAAAACTAAGATAGGATCTATCTACATTCTTTCATATTTTTGGAGAAATCACGCTTAAAGTCTTTTTTATCGTCCAAATAATCATTATCGTAATCAGACCACCAACCATTCTCCATTGTTTTTTCCAAGGCACAGGCGCAAATTTTAATCTTGCTACTACTACGGTATCTGGAAGATCCAACGCACGAATTCATTAATTGATATTCAAGCGACATAGAAAATCTATTCTCTGCTTGCGCACTCAAACTAAATATAGTCAAAATTACACTTAAAATGATTGTTTTATACATTATTTTTTGTCTGCTAGTTTCGCGCGTTTTATTAAAGGCGATTATTATAACTACCCATCTAAAAAATAAACAAGAAATAGTGCATTATTTAAAATAACTTTGAGATGTCCTGACAATGTTTGTTAGATTTTATATCGCTCTTTTTTATATAATCACTGCGAGCAATGATGACAGAATTACTCATACTTGAAAATTGTAATTGTCCAGCAACTGATATGATTGATTTCTTTTTCTGAAATTTAACTTTGTCTTTATAGGTTTCATCAAAAACAGAAAACTCTTTTTGTCTATTTTTGTGTAGTTGATTACTCGCCAAAAAAGAAGCACTATTTGCAAAAATACTTTCATTATTTAGCCTCATTAAGTCCAATAATATATCTTCTAAATCTCCACTATTTTCATCTTTGTGGAATACATAACAACCCCATTCATATTTGTCAATCACTTTAATCTTACTATGCTCTACCGTATCACTTAAGTCTAATGCAGTATTAAGTCCCTCTATTCTTGTGGCAATACCTTCATCATCCGCATCAAAAAAATATAAAAATCTAAAGTCTAAATTAAAATTTGTAAAATCATCATCTTCGCTCTGCATATTTTGATACATAGCTAAGATTTCTGCCCTCTCCTTTACTCTATCGCCTCCATTTAGATTATGTAGCAATACTAATATATTCTCATTTTTATGTAAAGCAACTGAGGGAAGCATATAGTCAGATTGAAACCCAAGTTTTGTATCTCCTATTTTTTTATTAAATAATTTCTTTATAAATTGTTTATTTAAAGGCTCAATAAAATTCTTTATTTCTTTGTTATAAGCGGTAAATCCATCCACAAACAAAATCTTTGATAAAAAAGCAATATCGTGTTGCCCTTCACAAAAACCAATCATAATCTTATTCATTTCTATCACCTCTTATATCAAAATCAAGATTATCTACCAGATATTTCAACCTTTCGCCTTTAACAAACTTTGTGGTGATTTTATGATTCACATTCTCCAACAAATAAGCCGATATTTCATCATTCCTATAATCATTCTCTACAAAAGCATCGATGCACTCTTTAGAATGTGTGGTTAAAAACACTTGAACATTAAACAAATCAGCCAATTCTTGCACAAACTTAGTAAATTTGATTAACAATGAATGATGTATTGCTGTCTCAAACTCATCAATACACAAAACCCCATTCTTAGCATAAGCAAACCCCAAGGCAATTTCAAATATTCTCTGTAGCCCCTCTCCGTAATTAGTAATATCAAGATTTTTTTCACTAAACTTAGCAGAATCCACAATAAACCTTTTGATATCGTTACTATCACTAAGCCTTATATCGTTGATTGAACTGTCTATATTTTTTATAAACTCAATCACTTGTTTAATTGCTGACGACCCCTCCACTGTTTTATACTCAACGCTCTTAGTATATGTTTGAAGTATTTCATTAAGATTATAAAAATAAGGACTTTTAAAAATGGCATTACACAAATGCTCAACTTGATTGTTATCTCTCTTTAGAGTTTCATAACCAAAAGTGTGAATTGTATTATCAAGATCTCTATTATCAATCACAGCTTTTAAATTATAAGAAGTAATATAATCATCCTTCTTATCAATATCTGTAGCCTCAAATTTTTTTAAGTGTATTGAGGTATTAGTGCCATTAAACACCCCAGAAACAACAATATCCTCATCAAAAACTTGATTTAACCAATTTGGACTTAACGCAACCAATTTATTCTTTAATCTTATTAACTCCAAAAATGAGGCAACGTCATTTTGCTGTGTTAATAAGTAGATTGCCTCAAGCAATGAGGTCTTTCCACTATTATTAAAACCAGCAAAAATATTTATTCTGTTTAATTTATCAATCCTAAAATCTTTAAAAACTTTATAGTTAGTTATTTTAATACACTCAAATTGAGCCATATTTTTTCCGTATTCAAAACAAACCGAAAAATTTCCCTGCCCAATATTTAAGACGCTTTTTTTAGGAATTAACTCTAATAATTCTTGCTGGATGCCCTTAATTGCCTTAACATCCGCTACAGACAACATATCTTTATAGCGTTTTAATTGGCTGATATTCTTGCCTAGTTTTTTAAGAGACGTTTCGTAATTTTGTTTGTCCACCTCCCCACTCGCTATCAAACCTCTTGATACACTTTTATATTCTTCCATAATATTTAAAGCATTATCATCTTTGATAAAAATTGCTAAATCTCTTATTTCTGCTGATTTAGTAATGATTGGTTCAAATTGTTCATATTCTTCATCATTCTCTTCATCCTTAATTTCTTCGGTATTAGAAATCCACAAAAATAATCTTTGTAAATTATATTGATTGCCCGCTTTATATTGAATATCGTCCCAATCTAACCATTTTTTAAGCATGGGTTTTTTAATAATTTCCATAAATATTGAATAATCATCACTTTTAAATTGATCCCCATAATCACTGTTTTTATATGCCACGATTAAATGGTATGCTCTTTGCGAAGATCTGAGTTTCATTAGGGTAATGCCAAGCGATTTGTATAATTTTTTCTCTGCTTTAAGGTATGCATCTGCTGATCCAAAATAAGATTGAAGATAATCATAAATTAATTGCGCCTGATTAATTGCTGACCATTTTTTGTTGCCACTAATATGCTTCAACCCCATAATAATTAAATGCTTTTCATTGTCTTCATCATTATGAATTTCAAATGGCACGCTTTTAAATGTCGCTGGATCTAATAATCCAATATCACGCCCATTTTCACTATCTTCTTGAAGCGCTTTAAGTGCTGCCACTCGTCTATTACCTTCAAGCACTAAATAATTATTATTGCCTAAATCTTTAACCTGAATCACATCAACTTTTAAAAAACCATTTTCTTTAAAACTTAATATTAAGTCTTTTATATTTTCTCTTTTATTGCCTTCAATAAAATTTCTGGTTCTTTTTTGAATGTTGCTCTGACACACCTCTTCAGCCACAACATTTTGATAATCCGTATGATCCACAAACCGATAATTATTAGGATCCAAATATAAATTTTTTAGGTGATAACTTGTTTTTTTAGTCTCTTCTTTCACATTTATTCTCTAAACATTAAAATAATTTACATATTTATGTTGGCATTATCCAGAACTATTGATAGCTACTACTATTATTTTTCATACTATAATGTAGCACTTGAGATTCACAACAGAAAATAATACAAAATGAAA
>CAZHYX010000288.1:0-4063 GCA_964536675.1 uncultured Flavobacteriaceae bacterium | reverse complement strand
ACCGGAGCAGTTATTTCACCTCTTTTAATAGCATTATTAAAGGCAGTAGCAATTTTAATACGTCCCTCTGCATCTGCATATAAAATTCTTGCTTGAGAGCCTACAACAAGTTTATTTTTTTGTGCGCCTTTGATCCATTGGATATTATCTGCTAGTTGTTGTTGAATTTCTGTTGGAGCATCTTTTTTAATATCTTCTAAAATTTCACAAGCAATAGCATCTGTCTTTGCTAAATCTTCAGCATTAGCAGAGGTACATACCCAACGGAAAGGACCAAAACCATAATCAAAACACATAGGCCCCATAATATCTTGCACGTAGCTTGGGTAAGCCCATTCTCCGCCTCCTTCACCAAGAGAAGAGAGGGTTTGTTGATCTACAAAATTATCATTTGAATCTTTATAAATCTTTGCTTCTGCACGTGAAGCTTCTAATAAAAAGGCATTTCCGTAGTCGAAAAAGTAAGTTCCTTTGGCAGTATGTTTATTGATAGCTTCTACTTGGCGACGTAAACTTTCATATACTTTTTCTTTAAATATTACTGGTTTATTTGCCATCATATCATTTGCATCTTCATACGAAAAATCAACAGGATAATAACCACCAGCCCAAGGATTATGCAATGAAGTTTGATCACTACCTAAATCAACATGTATATTTTCGGTATCAAACTTTTCCCAAACATCCACAATATTACCTTGATAGGCAATCGAAATTATTTCTTTGCCTTTTTTAGCTTTTTGTACTCTGGTAACTAGTTCATCTAGATTAGAAATTACTTCATCAACCCATCCTTGTGAATGTCTAGTTTGAACTGCTTTAGGGTTCACCTCTGCACATACTGTAACACATCCGGCAATATTACCGGCTTTTGGTTGTGCGCCGCTCATACCACCTAAACCAGAAGTTAAAAAAAGTTTTCCGGCTAAACTTTCACCGTGTTTTGCTATTTTTCTACCAGCATTCAACACGGTAATGGTGGTGCCATGAACAATACCTTGCGGACCGATATACATATAGCTTCCCGCAGTCATTTGCCCGTATTGAGTTACACCGAGTGCATTAAATTTTTCCAAATCATCTTGTTTGGAGTAATTAGGAATCATCATCCCATTGGTAACCACAACTCTAGGTGCATTTTTATTGGAAGGGAAAACTCCTAATGGATGACCTGAATACATTATTAATGTTTGCTCATCAGTCATCTCGGCTAAATATTTCATCACTAAAAGGTATTGTGCCCAGTTTTGAAAAACAGCACCATTACCACCATAAGTAATCAATTCATGTGGATGTTGTGCTACAACAGGATTCAAATTATTCTGAATCATATGCATAATAGCTTTAGCTTGAATGGTTTTACCTGGATATTCATCAATAGGACGGGCATACACCTCATAATCAGGACGAAAACGATACATATAAATTCTTCCATAAGTATCTAGTTCATTTTTGAATTCAGGTAGTAATACAGCATGATGTTTTGCATCAAAATAGCGTAATGAATTTTTTAAGGCTAGTTTTTTTTCATCTTTAGATAATATATCTTTTCGCTTAGGTGCATGATTGATGTCTTTATCATATAATTTAGGTTTTGGTAAAATAGTTGGAATGCCTTGAATTATTTGTTGTTTGAAGTTATTCATTTATATTAATCTTTCTTTAAGTAGTTTAAAAATTTCACGAAAAGCTCGCTAAGTTTTTCGCAAAAGAGATTGTAACTAAAGTTTATAAATTATTTACTATACGGTGTATACTATTTTTTAATAGTTTACTATTAAAATTAATAAGTAAACCTAGTTTTAAATCGGACAGTCTCAAATATGTCAATGTTTGTGCAAAATGAACTGGTGCTAATGTTTCAACTGATTTAATCTCTACTAAAATTTTATCATTTACAATTAAATCAATTCTATAACCTACATTTTGTTTTACCTTTTTATAGATGAAAGGCATTGGAACTTGCTGTTTTACATCAAAACCTAATTCAGTTAAATCATAGGCTAAAGCACTTTCATAAGCAGATTCTAATAAACCTGGTCCTAAAAATTTATGAATTTCAATAGCTACTCCAATTAATTCATATGATATTTCATTTTCTGTCACCTTTGCAATCTTTGCGTTTTTATTTTGCGGTCTTTGCGTGAACCAGTTATTTTTGCGAATTGGTTTTTTTATCATACCCATACGGACAATGACGACAACCGTTTTTACAGCAATAACCTCTTTTTAAGTGGTATTTTTCCGTAAAGACCTTATAACCCTCTTTTGTAAGGTAAAAATCATCTGGTTCTAGTTCCGGTAATTTATTATACACTTAGTACGTTATTTTAAGGTGTAAATTTACTATAATTTAGTTTTATGATTATCATAGATAAATTTTTCTATATTCGTTTGCAAATATGAAGAATAAGCTAACAAGCCAAAATGAGATTATAAAGTTGTCTTTTATTAATGATGTAGAACTTACCATCAAGCGTGAAGATAAAATACATCCTCATATTTCAGGCAACAAGTATAGAAAGTTAAAGTATAATTTGATTACTGCAATCCCGAAGCTTCGGGAGCAAAATTTTGATACTTTGCTAACTTTTGGTGGTGCCTTTTCAAATCATATTGCTGCTACAGCCGCTGCAGGAATGGAATTCGGATTCAAAACTATTGGAATTATTAGAGGAGAGGAGCTAGTCCATAAAATTTCTGATAATCCAACTTTAACTTTTGCAAAGGAATGTGGCATGCAGTTCAAGTTTATATCTCGTGAAGATTATCGAAAAAAAAATGAACCTGAATTTTTATTATTATTATACAATGAATTTGGTAATTTCTATGAGTTACCCGAAGGTGGAACGAATGAATTGGCTATAAAAGGATGTGAGGAAATTTTAACCGATGAAGATGCCATTTTTGATTATGTTTGCGTACCCGTTGGAACAGGTGGCACTATTTTAGGATTGATAAACTCAGCTAAAAATCATCAAAAAATATTAGGCTTTCCAGCTTTAAAAGGAGACTTTTTACAGAGAGAAATTAAATCATTGACGACTAAAAATAATTGGGAATTGATTACTGATTATCATTTTGGCGGTTATGGTAAAATAAATAGTGAGCTAATAACGTTTATCAATCAGTTTAAAGAAGGAACCAGCATTCCGCTTGATCCCGTTTATACAGGTAAAATGTTTTTCGGTATTGTTGATTTAATCAGCAAAGGTTATTTTAAAAAAAGTAGCAAAATATTAGCAATACATACAGGTGGCTTACAAGGAATAAAAGGGATGAATATAAAACTGCAACAAAAAGGGTTGCCAATAATTATTGAATAAATGAAGTATATTAAAATAATAATATCAGTATTAATAATCAGTTTTTTTGTGAGTTGTGGTTCTCATAAAAAAACAATGAGTAGAAAATCTTCTTCAACGAGCACGCCAAAAGTTGTAAAAAGAACTCCAATACCGATAAAAGTGCAAAAAATAGAGGCTGCAGATGTTATTTTAAATGATTTAAAGCGTAGAAAACCAAACTTAAATAAAAGTACTTTAAGCTATATTGATGAGTATAATGATATTGCTATTTTAGAGATGATATCTTATAAAATTCCGGCAAGTATTACCTTGGCCCAAGGCATATTAGAATCTCATAGTGGTAAGAGTAGATTAGCCGTTAGAGGTAATAATCATTTTGGAATTAAATGTCACAAAAGTTGGAAAGGAAGACGTTTATATCACGATGATGATGCTAAACAAGAATGCTTTAGAAAGTATAATCATCCATTAACTTCTTTTAGAGACCATTCATTGTTTTTATATGACCGTAAACGTTATGCTGATTTATTTGAGCTACGAAAAAAAGATTATAAAGGCTGGGCTAAAGGGTTGAAAAAAGCCGGATATGCTACTGACCCTAAATACCCTAAAAAATTAATTACACTTATTGAAAGTTATGAATTATATAAATATGATGATTTTGGAGATGATTTTAAATATGGGGGTAAAGTTGTAAAAAAGAGTACTGATAGAGCATATAAAAACTCATATGTTATTGTTGCAAAAGGAGATAC
>CAZHYX010000287.1:0-4086 GCA_964536675.1 uncultured Flavobacteriaceae bacterium | reverse complement strand
AATTTTCTTTTTCATATCGAATTTATCCTTTAAATCACCTGGTAATAATCTATCCCAAGCACCTTTGGTAGGAAACGGACCAGGAGCAATAGCATTAAACCGAATACCATATTTTGCCCATTCAACTGCTAACGAACGTGTCATAGCTAAAACCCCAGCCTTCGCTGTTGCAGATGGAACCACATACGATGAACCTGTCCAAGCATAAGTAGTTACAATATTTAATACAGTAGCTTTTTTTTGTTTTGTAGCAATCCAATGTTTACCGAATGCTAAGGTGCAATTTTTTGTTCCTTTTAAAACGATATCTATTATGGTATCAAAAGCATTGGAAGATAAACGCTCAGTCGGACTTATAAAATTGCCTGCTGCATTGTTTAGTAATCCATCAACCTGCCCATATTCATCTAATGTTGCTTTTAACATCGCTTCCACTTCATTATAATGCCTTACATCACATTGTACAGGTAATACTTTACCACCTGTTTTTTCTTCTAATTCAATTTTAACTTTTTGTAATTTTTCAATATTTCTTGAGGTAATAGCCACTTTTGCTCCCAATTCTAAAAAATAAGTTGTCATTGCCTTTCCAAGTCCGCTACCTCCACCTGTAATTACAATTACTTTATCTTCTAAACTACCCTCTTTGAGCATTGGTTTTTGATATTGATTCATGTTTCTTAAAATTTTTTATAAAAATATTGAAAAATTATAAATTAGTGTTGAAAATTAGTTAAAATTTTTCTTAAAAAAATTATTTGTCAAACAAAAAGGATTTGTATATTTGCGCTCGATTTAAGCAACAGACTTTTTTGTAAAGCCTGTAATAATAGATTAAGAAGATTTTTAAAGATATATATAATGAGTAAAAGAACATTTCAGCCGTCAAAACGTAAAAGAAGAAATAAACATGGTTTTATGGAAAGAATGGCTAGCGTTAGTGGTAGAAAAGTATTGGCAAGAAGAAGAGCTAAAGGCAGGAAGAAAATATCTGTTTCATCAGAAGCAAGACCAAAAAAATAATGGTTTATCAATCATATATTAAAGGTGTTACTATTTTAGTAACACCTTTTTTTATATCTTTTAATAAGTTTTAAAACGAATTGAATATCAAAATATAGAAATTTTAAATATTTGCACCACCAGTCATACTTACTAATTTATTAAAAATAAATATTATCAATGCCAAAAAATAACAATATTAAATCGGTTTTAATTATAGGTTCAGGTCCAATCGTTATAGGTCAAGCTTGTGAGTTTGATTATGCAGGAAGTCAATCAATTCGCTCTTTAAAAGAAGAAGGGATTGAAGTGACATTGATTAATTCAAATCCAGCTACTATTATGACCGACCCTTCATTGGCTCATAATGTATATTTAAAACCCCTTACAACTAAATCTATTGTTGAAATACTAAAAAAGCATCCTAATATTGATGCTGTTTTACCAACAATGGGTGGACAAACGGCTTTGAATTTATGTATTGAAGCTCAAGACAAAGGTGTTTGGGATGATTTTAATATTGAATTAATAGGTGTAGATATTGACGCTATAAACGTAACAGAAGATAGAGAACAGTTTCGTAATTTGATGAATAAAATAGGTATAGGGCAAGCACCATCAACTACAGCTACATCCTTTTTAAAAGGTAAAGAGATTGCTCAAGAATATGGTTTTCCGCTAGTAATCAGACCTTCATTTACATTAGGAGGTTTTGGTGCATCTATCGTTCATGATAAAAAAGATTTTGATGAGTTGTTGAGTCGTGGATTAGAAGCTTCACCTATACATGAAGTATTGATAGATAAAGCATTGTTAGGTTGGAAAGAGTATGAGTTAGAATTACTACGCGATAAAAATGATAATGTTGTTATTATATGTGCTATTGAAAATATGGATCCAATGGGAATTCATACTGGCGATTCAATTACTGTAGCTCCAACAATGACATTAAGTGATAAAACCTATCAAAGAATGCGTGATATGGCAATACATATGATGCGTTCAATAGGTGATTTTGCCGGTGGCTGTAATGTACAGTTTGCTGTAAGTCCTGATGAAAAAGAAGATATTATCGCTATTGAAATTAATCCGAGAGTTTCACGTTCATCAGCCTTAGCATCAAAAGCTACAGGATATCCTATTGCAAAAGTAGCAACAAAATTAGCTATTGGTTATCACTTAGATGAATTACAAAATCAAATTACCAAAAGCACTTCAGCATTATTTGAACCTGCACTTGATTATGTAATTGTAAAAATACCTCGTTGGAACTTCGATAAGTTTGAAGGTTCTGACCGCACACTTGGTTTACAAATGAAATCGGTTGGAGAAGTTATGGGTATTGGACGCTCCTTCCAAGAAGCTTTACATAAAGCTACGCAATCACTTGAAATTAAGCGTAATGGAATAGGAGCAGATGGTAAAGGGTATAAAGATTATAATCAAATTATTGATAAATTAACCAACCCTAGTTGGGATCGTGTTTTTGTGATTTATGATGCCATTCAAATGGGAATGCCACTCAGTAGAATTCATGAAATTACTAAAATTGATATGTGGTTCTTAAAACAATATGAAGAATTACATGCTCTCAAAAAAGAAATTTCTACATACACATTAGATACTTTGCAACGAGATTTGTTATTGGAAGCCAAACAAAAAGGCTATGGAGATCGACAAATCGCACATATGCTAGATTGTTTAGAAAGTGAAGTTTATAATAAACGTCAAAAACTAAACATTAACAGAGTTTATAAATTAGTTGATACTTGTGCTGCAGAGTTTAAAGCCGAAACACCTTACTACTACTCTACTTTTGAGAATAATAGTACTCAAAACGGAAAGACTTTTGCAGATAACGAATCAGTAGTATCAAATAAAAAGAAAGTTATTGTGTTGGGTTCTGGTCCAAATAGAATCGGACAAGGTATTGAATTTGATTATTGTTGCGTACATGGTGTTCTGGCAGCCAAAGAATGTGGTTATGAAACCATTATGATTAATTGTAACCCTGAAACAGTTTCAACCGATTTTGATACTGCTGACAAGCTTTATTTTGAACCTGTTTTTTGGGAACATATCTATGATATCATTCAACATGAAAAACCAGAAGGTGTTATTGTTCAACTAGGTGGGCAAACAGCTTTAAAACTAGCTGAAAAATTTGATAAATACGGTATAAAAATTATTGGAACTTCTTTTGAAGCCTTAGATTTAGCCGAAGACAGAGGTCGTTTTTCTAAATTATTAGAAGAGTTAGGTATTCCTTTTCCACAATTTGGTACAGCTACCACTGCTGACGAAGCACTAAAAGTTGCAGATGAGTTAGATTTCCCTATTTTGGTAAGACCATCGTATGTATTAGGTGGACAAGGCATGAAAATAGTCATCAATAAACAAGAACTAGAAGAACATGTGGTTGACATCCTTAGAAAAATACCTAATAATGTATTGTTATTAGACCGCTACTTAGATGGCGCTATTGAAGCTGAATCTGATTCTATCTGTGACGGAGAAGATGTCTATACCATCGGTATCATGGAACATATTGAGCCTTGTGGTGTACACTCAGGTGATTCTAATGCTACTTTACCTCCTTTTAATTTGGGAGAGTTCGTTATGCAACAGATAAAAGATCATACTGTTAAAATTGCAAAAGCTTTAAAAACTGTAGGGCTCATAAATATACAATTTGCCATCAAAGATGATATTGTTTATATTATTGAAGCCAACCCTAGAGCTTCAAGAACAGTTCCTTTTATATCTAAAGCCTATGGCGAACCATATGTAAATTATGCAACCAAAGTAATGTTAGGTGAAGCCAAGGTAAAAGATTTTACATTTAATCCGCAATTAAAAGGATATGCAATCAAACAACCTGTATTTTCATTCAATAAGTTCCCGAATGTAAATAAAAAACTAGGTCCTGAAATGAAATCAACAGGTGAAAGTATCTTATTTATTGACAGTCTAAAAGATGATCAATTTTATGAGCTGTATTCCAGACGTAAGATGTATTTGAGTAAGTAAACTAAACCACTATGGATTGGAAATCCATAGGTTTTATAAAACAAACGAATGAAA
>CAZHYX010000286.1:0-4103 GCA_964536675.1 uncultured Flavobacteriaceae bacterium | reverse complement strand
AGCCAATTCTTCTTTTGATGTTCCTTTACGCGGACCTTCATGAGTAGTTACTGTATATGATTTTGTTTGCTTTTTATTATTATCATCAACAAATATTTGCTCTACTGTAATTGGAACAATATCATCTTTAAAGGTATTATCTTCTTGCGCTTTTAAAGATTTCATGTGAGAGTTAAATGAAAATTCATCCTGATCTTCACGAGATACTTTATATTGTTGTGCTACTGCTTCTGCTGTTAGACCCATGCCCCAATAATAATCTTCATTTCCTTCACTTGCAGCTTTGTAATTAGGTACAGCTCTATAACCGCCCATTGGTATATAACTCATACTTTCTACTCCGCCTGCAATGATACAATTTGCCATTCCTGATTGTATTTTGGCCACCCCAATACTAATGGTCTCTAAGCCGGAAGCACAATATCTGTTTACTGTAACACCTGGAACGTCTTCAACTTTTAATCCCATTAAAGAGATAAGACGTCCAATATTTAAGCCTTGTTCTGCTTCAGGCATAGCATTACCAACAATAACATCGTCAATACGTTTTTTATCTAATTGAGGTACTTGTTTTAGTAAGTGTTCTATGGTTTCTGCAGCTAATTCATCAGGGCGTTTAAACCTGAAGATACCTCTTGGTGCTTTTCCTACTGCTGTTCTGAATCCTTGTACTATATATGCTGTTTTCATTTTTATGTTTAGTATTGAGAAGTTAGTACTTAGTATTGAGGGGTTAGTATTGAGTATTGAGAAATTTGTATTGCAACTTTTCACTACTCCATTCTATAATCTCGCTACTTATTTATTTTTCTTTCTAATGATTTTATTAATGCGTAATTCATTTTTTGTATTTCAATAACTTCATTAACTATAGAGTCAACTTTTGTTTTATCTACTAAATTAAGTTTATATGATAGTATTAATTGTGTTTGTAATTCATAAGCAGATCCGTTTGAGATTCCCAAAAAATTAATAAACTGTTGTTCGGTATTTCTTCCAGCTCCTTCTGCGATATTTGACGGTACTGATACTGCACTCCTTCTTATTTGACTTGTCAATCCATATTTTTCTTCTTTTGGAAATTCTGATGACAGCTTATATGTATCTACTGCAACCTCCATTGACTTATTCCAAACTTTTAAATTTTCTAATTTGTGCATTTCTTTTAGTATTGAGATATTAAAATTGAGTATTGAGACATTAACATTTATATTGTTTTAATATTTTCCATACCTTTAAACTTAGCATGTTTGGGATGTAATAAATTTTTGACAAATAAATTTTCTACAAAATCAAACTCTTTAATATATGGTTTCACTTTTGTATATGTTTGTGCATTATAAAACATGAAAAATAATTCAGAATAACTCATTTGAGATTGTAAAATATCTGCATATTTTTTATACTTTTCTTTAATCATATTTTTTTTGCTTGAATCATTAGCAGTTTCCAATTCTTTTTCCTTTTCATCGCTTATGTATTTTAAAATATGATAAATGTTTCTAAAATAATCTCCTAAATAATTTGCATAGTATTTCCAAAAAATAGAATATTTCTTTTTTACAAATTCTAAGTGTTTCTCAATAGAAAAATCTATGGGTTTTCCGTTTGAGTCATAACGAATAATATAAGGTGGTTCATATTTATAATCCTTTAAAGAATTATGATCATCAAATACACCTGTTTCAAATTGTTTATACTCCTTTTCCCATAATTCAATAAAATCTTTATGAGCAAATTCAAAAAACGGTTTTCCTTTAATTGTTTTTACCTCTGATTTAAAAAGATAAGTTTTAGAGGTATTAAAACTAATTTCTTTACGTAATTCTTGATGTACATTTAACATATTAAAGAAAGTATTTTCAAATTGTTGTTTTGAAAACAATTCTCTACTTAATTCTAATTCTTTTTTTTGAGTTTTTAATCCCTCTTTTTGTGACTTATAAGTTAATAAAAGTAAAATTGTTGCCAAAGTTGTTAATATAACACCAACTAAGCCACCTACAAAATCTCCAAAATGACCAAGTTTTTCAGTATCAAGTTTTCCGTTATTAATATATCCATTCATTGCATATGCAATGAAAGTCCAAAATATTAAAAGTCCACTTAAAGCAAAAAACCAGTAAGAAATTTTTTCAAGATTATTTCTAATATTTCCTTTTGTACTACTCATTTAATATAATAACTAAACCTATCTAATTACTCAATTCTAACATCTCACTACTCGCGAAACTCTAGTTTCGCAAAGGTTTCCCTGTTTTCAAAGTATGTTCAATCCTTTCCAGTGTTTTACGTTCACCAAATAGAGAAAGGATAGCTTCACGTTCTAAATCTAATAGATATTGTTCTGTAACATATTGTGGTTCAGAAATATCTCCACCTGCCATAATATATCCTAATTTATTGGCAATTTTTTTATCGTGTTCTGAGGCGTAACGTCCTTTTTCTAAACTGTCAGTTCCTACTAAGAACATACCTAATGCTTGTTGACCCAATACTTTTACTTTTTGTGGAGCTGGTTGTGTATAACCATCTTCCAACATTTGTATTGCGTAGCGTTTGGCAGTCGCTATTTGTCTGTCAGCATTAACAACAACCATATCTTTCCCTTGTTGATAATAGCCTAAATCGAAAGCTTCATAAGCAGATGTACCCACTTTTGCCATTGCAATATTGATAAATGCGTCACGTAATTTGTTCAATTTTACGTCATCTTTTGCCCAAAGGTCAGCAACTCTTTTGGTCATTTCTTTTGAACCGGCACCTGCAGGAATAATACCAACACCAAATTCAACCAAACCAGTATATGTTTCAGCAGCAGCTATTACTTTATCAGCATGCAAGCTCATTTCACAAGCTCCACCGAAAGTCATTCCTCTAGGAGTGATTAATGTTGGACAAGATGAATAACGCAATCGCATTACGGTATCTTGAAACATTTTTGTGCCCATAGACAATTCGTCATATTCTTGTTCAACGGCTAACATAAATGCCATGGCTAAATTTGCTCCTACCGAGAAATTTGCCGCCTGATTACCTAAAATTACTGCTTCATATTCTTGTTCTGCTAAATCAATACCTTTATTTACAGCTTCTAAAACGCCAGCTCCAATAGTATTCATTTTAGAAAGAAATTCGATATTTAAAATCCCATCACCTAAATGTTGAATTGAAGCGTCAGCATTAGACCAAATTTGTGTTGTTTCACGAATATTGTCTAATATAATAAATGCATCTTGACCAGGAACCTTTGTTGCTGTTTTTGTAGGAATATCATAATAATATATTGACCCATCTTTAACAGTATAAAAAGAATTGTTACCATCAGCTAACATATCAGTTATCCATTTATTTGGGGTAAACCCTTCGGCTTTCATCAGTTCAATTCCCGCTTCTATTCCAATGGCATCCCAAATTTGAAATGGACCATGTTCCCATCCAAAACCAGCTTTTAGTGCATCGTCTATTCTATACAGTTCATCAGAAATTTCTGGGATTCTATTTTGTACATAGGCAAACATTGCTGCAAATGTTTTACGATAAAATTCACCTGCTTTATCTTTTCCTTTAACCAATATCTTAAAACGATCAATCACTTTATCAATCGTTTTTGTAGCAGCTAATGTCGCAAATTTAGGTCGTTGTTTTGCTCGGTACTCTAAGGTATTTAAGTCTAAAGCTAAAATTTCTTTCCCCTCTTTTTTATAAAAACCTTGTTTTGTTTTACTACCTAACCATTTATTTTTCATCATTTTATTGACAAAGTCCGGAATTGCAAATGAATCGTGCATTTCATCATCAGAACAATTGTCAGAAACACCATTAGCTGTATGCACTAATGTATCTAGTCCAACTACATCAACAGTTCTAAATGTAGCCGATTTTGGACGACCAATAACAGGCCCTGTCAATTTATCAACTTCTTCAACTGTTAACCCCATTTCTTTTACAATATGAAATAGGCTCATAATACCAAAAATACCAATACGATTTCCGATAAATGCTGGAGTATCTTTCGCTAAAACAGAAGTTTTTCCTAAAAATTTTTCACCATACATCATTAAAAAATCAGTAATTTCTGGTTTACAATTCGGGCCTGGAAC
>CAZHYX010000285.1:0-4103 GCA_964536675.1 uncultured Flavobacteriaceae bacterium | reverse complement strand
GATGATAATTAATATTCGTCACCGCGAATTTTACTATCATCCTGAGCTTGTTGAAGGGTAAAGTAAAATGTGGTAGTCTCATCAATAAAAAGAGATTGCCACAGTCGTCCCTCCTTCGCAAAGACATAAATATCTAACATTAAGAAACTATATTATACCAATTTAATTTTATAATGTCGTATAATTGAATTGAATTAATTTTTGCAAGATTAAGGCAAAATATTTTAGTATAGCCTTTGTTATAGTCAATTATTTTAACGAAAATATTGTGAAAATTAAACAATTTCAATGCGACATTATGATGTTAAATTGGTATTATTTGTTAAGTCGAACTCTCGCTAGCCTAATAAACTTAAAATTTTAGTGCTTCGGTCTCCCGACTTCTAACTTATACAACTAATCCTTAAAATCAGAAATTTCTGCTTGATTTTCTAAGGCCAATACTTTTTCGAGCATTTTATCTTTTTCATTCAACATCTCATAAAAAGCATTATCTCCAAATAATATTCGAGCAAATAATGCTTTTAAATACAATTTTGTATATGGAAAATTTAAGCTATCCTTTTTATTGATAGTCGAAAAATATTGGTTTATAATTACCTCATCTTTATCAAAATTACTTTTAAATTCATCAAATGTCCATTCATTCACTTGTTCTTTATGATCATCAATAGCATAATCAAAAACAAAATTATTTATTGCTTCGAAGTCAATTCCGTTAAAATAAGCTGTTGTATCAATTCCAACAAAAATATCAGGTACAATACCTCCCCCTCCATAAACAGCCTTTCCTTTCGGAGTTATAAACTTTAACGAATCATTTACTTTTATACTATCTTTATATATCAGTTCACCATTGTGAAATCGCATTAAACGATCACTATAATAGCTTTTACCGCTCTTACCATCATACGGTTTTTGAATAGATCTTCCTGTAGGCGTATAATAACGAGATACTGTTAATCTAACCGCAGAACCATCACCTAAATCCATTTCTTGTTGCACCAATCCTTTACCAAAAGAGCGTCGCCCTACTATAATACCTTTATCATTGTCTTGTAATGCGCCTGCAATTATTTCGCTAGCTGAAGCTGAGTTTTCATCGATTAACACATATACTTTCCCTTCTTCAAACTCTCCTTTAGCTGTAGCAAAAGTTTTGTCAATTTGACCTCCTTTATTTTTAGTAAATACTATGAGTTTATCATTTTCTAAAAATTCGTCAACAATTTCGGTAGCAACTCCTAAATAGCCTCCGGGATTTCCTCTTAAATCAAGTACCAAACGTTGCATGTTTTTGTCTTGTAATGCTGATAAAGCTATTTTAAATTCATCATAGGTTGTGTTGGCAAATTTGTTAATTTTAATATAACCTAAGTTATTATCTAACATATAATAGGCATCAACACTATTAATAGGAATACTCCCTCGTTTTACTATAAAGTCAATAAATTTACCCGTAGATTTTCTATAAATTTTAAGGTTTACTTTTGTCTTTGGCTCTCCTTTTAATGTTTTATAGATATAATCTGTAGTTATTTTTTTATTAAAAAGTGTATCATTATCAGCCAATAAAATTCTATCTACAGCTTTGATGCCGGCTTTATCACTAGGGCCACCATCTACTACTCGTACCACTGTAAGTGAATCTTTATACATTCTAAATTGAATACCTACACCTACAAATTCACCATTCATACTTTCAGCAATGACATCATGTTCACTTGCAGGGATATACACGGAATGTGGATCCAGTTTTCCTAAGATATTTCGGATTGTACCATCCAATAAACTATCTGTATCAACTTTATCGACATAATCATATTGAATATAATCAATGAGTCGTTTTATTTTTACTTCTCGTGGATTCTTATTGAAAAGCATTACCGAATTTCTTTTCGGATAATTCAAAAAACTTCCAATAAAAATACCTGCTGCAACTGCTAGCGAAAGAAATAAAGGAATATATATTTTATTTTTATTCATAATTTTTCAATGTGAACTAAAGTAACACCTGCTTTTTCTAAAAACCGTAAGCCGGCATCATCTTTATAAGCATTTACAAACACCAATCTTTTAATACCTGACTGGTGTATTAATTTACTACACTCTCTACAAGGAGACATAGTAATATATAATGTTGCGCCTTTACATGATTGTGTTGAGGATGCTACTTTTAAAATAGCATTAGCCTCTGCATGTAAAACATACCATTTTGTATCATCATGTTCGTCTTCGCAAATATTTTCAAATCCTGTTGGTGTCCCATTATAACCATCAGAAATAATCATTTTGTCTTTGACAATCAATGCTCCAACTTGTTTGCGTTTACAGTAGGATAGTTTTGCCCATTCTTTTGCCATCTTTAAATAAGCAATATCATATCTGCGTTGTTTTTTTTCAGTCATTAATATAGTTCTGTCTATAAAATCGTATTAAAAATTAACTCCTATTTTACAATGATTTATTTTGCTAGAGCAAAGTACAGAAAAAATTTGATTGCTTTGAGTTAAAATTTTACCAAAATTTCCGCTCAAAAAGCATGGGTATAACGATTCCTATAACTATAGATGAAAGTATTAATACCCAATCTCTTTTTGAAATTTTCAACATATTTTGAGTAATATACCCCAACACTAAAATACACAAGACAATCGCTATTTGAGCAAGTTCAACACCAAAAGCGAATTGAAATAGAGGTAATAACTTATCATCACTATCATCTAAAATCATTTTTAGAAATCCTGATAATCCTAAACCGTGTATCAATCCAAAGAAAAAAGCAAAAAATAAATTGAGGTTTGCCTTATGGAAATTCTTTTTGTCTACAGTCAGTAAATTCGCCAACGCAGTAAT
The DNA here is from genome assembly GCA_964536675.1 of uncultured Flavobacteriaceae bacterium. Taxonomy (GTDB): domain Bacteria; phylum Bacteroidota; class Bacteroidia; order Flavobacteriales; family Flavobacteriaceae; genus Aureibaculum. The sequence goes on along the minus strand of CAZHYX010000285.1, from coordinate 1,247 downwards.
AAAAATGGTTAACGGAATTAAAAACTCAATAACCTCAACCTTAATATTTGTTATATTATAAGTTGCCAAACCTAAAGTAATAGTGTGCCCTATAGTAAATAGTGTTATTAGCCACAGCACTTTTTTACAGTCATTAAAATTGTAAACTACAGCCAATACTATAAAAAATAAAATATGGTCATAAGCATTCCAATCTAATACATGATCGAATGCTAGTTTTAGAAAAAGTATAAAGTCGTTCATTGGTTAAAATTACAAATTAGTCTTTTGTCATTGTGAGGAGTCTAAACGGCGAAGCAATCTGTTCTTAAATTAAAAGATTGCTTCACTACGTTCGCAATGACGATAAATTTATTTTACATTTTATTAAACAAGTCCCAAAGTACTACACCACAACTTACCGAAATATTTAGTGAATGTTTAGTGCCATATTGCGGAATTTCAATGCAATAATCTGAAACTGAAACTACTTCTTGTTGTACTCCTTTTACTTCATTGCCAAAAATGATAGCTATTTTTTTATCCTTTACGGGAATAAAATCGTTTAACATGATTGCATTTTCAGTTTGTTCAATTGAGGCAATTATAATTTTTTTATCTTTTAATTAGCGTAAGCTTATCTTCTGCATATTCCCAATCAACTGATTCTGTAGAGCCCAAGGCGGTTTTATGAATATCTTTATGAGGCGGTTTGGCGGTTATTCCACAGAGATAGATCTTTTCAATTAAAAAAGCATCACTGGTTCTAAAAACAGAACCTATATTATTTAAACTTCTAATATTATCTAATATAACAATAATCGAGGTTTTAGTTGCTGTTTTATACCCTTCGTTTGTTAATCTTTGTAATTCGCTATTTTTTAATTTCCGCATGGTTCATTAAATTCTTACAACCCATTTAAAGGCTCTTTTTCAGCAAAAATAAGTAAACATTTGTCAAAATTATAGTCTATATTTGTTTTAAAGTTAAAATTATGGTTACTGTATTAAGACAAGGTGCTACCAAAAAAAAAATTAGACAGCTATTAGAAAAATTAGGAAAAGATACTAAACCCAAAGGGGTTGATGTCTATAAATATTTAGGAAAAATCAGTTTGAAAAAAGATGCTTTAACAATACAAAAAGCACTTAGAAATGAATGGGAATAAATTATTTTTAGACACTAATATTATTCTATATTTATTAAATGGTGATGATACTTTAGCTGAATTACTTAACCAAAAACAATTATACATCTCTGTTATTAC
>CAZHYX010000284.1:0-4126 GCA_964536675.1 uncultured Flavobacteriaceae bacterium | reverse complement strand
TTTTTGACTATCGCCCTGCGATTAAAGTCACATTTAATCGGAAATACAAAATAAAATTTATGTTTTTATCAATTGAACTTTTAGTATCTTTGTACAAATTTTTAGTATGAAACTTTTTTTACTTACATTCGGATTATTAGCACTAGCTGTTGCAGGAATCGCTATCAAAATTTGGGCAAAAAAAGACGGTAAATTTGCTGGTACCTGTGCCAGTCAAAACCCTATATTAAACAAAGATGGTATAGCCTGCGGCTTTTGTGGTAAAACATCCGACCAATTTGATTCTTGTGAAGAACCTCAGCATTCTCGATAGTTATCAGGATGGGATAAATCTTTGCTTTAGCTTATGATATTAACTCTGTTATTTTGTATTTTTATTGCAGTTAATATCATTCAAATCTGTTACTTTTTACTTTTTAGTAAATTTTCTTTTTCTAAATCACAAAAAATAATTCCTAAAAACATTTCGGTTTCGGTGATTATCTGTGCCAAAAATGAAGCTGAAAATATAAGCACCAATCTTGAATCTATATTAACTCAAAATTATACCAATTTTGAAGTAATTGTTGTTAATGATGCTTCAATTGATAACACCTTGTCCATACTCAATACATTTAAAAACAATTATCATAATTTGAAGATTATTGATATTAAACCAACTTTAACATATACCGGTAATAAAAAAAATGCTGTTGCCAAAGGTATTGAAGCAACTACAAATGAACACCTTGTTTTTACAGATGCCGATTGCAAACCCATTTCAAAAAACTGGATTACTGAAATGACATCACAATTTACTGAAGATAAGACTATTATATTAGGCTATGGCGGATACAAAAAAATTAAGAATTCATTCTTAAATAAACTAATACGATTTGAAACCTTACTAACTGCCGTTCAATATTTTTCTTATGCAAAAGCTGGAATCCCATACATGGGAGTTGGCAGGAATTTAGCCTATACCAAAGACAGTTTTAATAAAGCAAACGGATTCTCAAATCATACTCATATCCAATCTGGTGATGATGATTTATTGATAAATCAAATGGCAAGTAAAAAGAATACGGCTATCTGTTTTTCAAAAACGAGTTTCACTATCTCTAAACCAAAAAAAACATTCTCTACATGGTTTAAACAAAAAAGAAGGCATCTTACAACAGCTAATAATTATAAATCTATTCATCAATTTTTATTAGGTTTATTTTTCCTTTCACAATTTCTATTTTGGATATTGGCAATAATACTAATACTATTTTCGTTTAAATGGCAACTTGTAACTATTTTACTACTTATCCGACTAATAACTCAATATATAATTCTAGGAAATTCAGCAAAAAAGCTATGTGAAAAAGACCTTATTATATTTTTCCCTATACTTGACTTTATACTTGTACTATCACAATTTGGAATTTATTTAAGTAATCTCATATCAAAACCTACATCTTGGTAAATAAAACAAAAGACATATTAGAAACTATCAATAAAGCCAAAGAAGGAAAAGATACTGCTTATACTTTATTATTAAATATGTTTTGGAAAGATATTTATCGCTTCTTATATCGTAAAACAAATAATGAAAATGAAGCAGAAGACCTTACCATTAGAACATTCGCAAAAGCTTTTGATAAGATTCATACTTTTGATGAAAAGTATGAATTTAAAACATGGTTGATTTCAATTTCAAATAATTTATTTATTGACCAATTGCGAAAGCGAAAAACCGAAACTATATCTATCCACAAAGAAAGTTCTGAAATTCATAAAATAAAAGATGAAGAACCTTCACCTGCCGATAAATTGATTATTGAACAAAACCTAGAACAACTATTAGACTATATTAAACAATTAAAACCTCATTATCAGGAAATTATTAATTTTCGTTTTTTTCAAGAAATGAGTTATAAAGAAATGGCTGAAACACTCAACGAGCCGATGAATAATATTAAAGTCAAACTTCTTCGCGCCAAAAAATTATTGGCTGAAATTATAAATAAACAGGATTCTTAAATTTTTTAGTATTTTCACATGTTTTAATTATTTAACAATCAATGTGTGAAAAAAAAATGGTTTAAATCTCTTGGACCGGGCTTATTATTTGCAGGCGCCGCCATTGGTGTATCGCATTTAGTTCAATCCACCCGTGCTGGTGCTGATTTCGGATTTGGTTTACTTTGGGCTTTGGTGCTAGTAAATATTTTTAAATATCCTTTTTTTCAGTATGGTCCCCGATACGCAACTGCCACTGGCGAAAGTTTAATAGATGGTTATAAAAAACTGGGCAAAGGTGTACTCATTCTATATTACATCTTAACTTTTACAACCATGTTTACCATTCAAGCTGCGGTAACTATTGTAACGGCAGGTTTGGCAGTTAACCTTTTCGGAATTACCCCTAACCTAACCATTTGGAGTATTATTATAACTATAATATCAGTCTCAATATTATTAATTGGTAAGTATAAATTACTAGACAATCTTATTAAAGTAATTATTGTTGTACTTACAGTGAGTACAATTATTGCAGTTAGTACAGCATTTTTTAATACAACAAAATCATACGATTTTATACAAATATTCCCTAAAGGCACCTTAGAAATTGGCTTTTTGATTGCTTTTTTAGGATGGATGCCTGCACCACTAGATATTTCAGTCTGGCATTCATTATGGGCTATTGAAAAACAAAAAGATTTGAAAAAGAGTTTTGATACCAAACAAGCTATTTTTGATTTTAATATTGGTTATATCGCAACTGTATTTTTAGCCATTTGTTTTTTATCATTAGGTGCAATAGTTATGTTCCAATCAGGGAATGAATTTAGCAGTAGTGCCGGAAAATTTACACAACAAATTATCAGTTTATATACAGAAAACTTAGGGAGTCAAACTACTATTTTTATTGCAATTGCCGCTTTTACAACTATGTTTAGTACAACCCTAACAACTTTAGATGCTTCGCCTAGAGCTATGGCAAAAACGACTGAGTTATTATTTAACAAAACCTATAAATTCAATTATATTATATGGATAGCATTACTTGCTATAGGTACTATATTAATTTTAACACTGTTTATCTCAAATATGATAACAATGATTAAAATAGCCACAATTTTATCATTTTTGACAGCACCTTTTTATGCCATTGCTAATTTTATGTTGATTTCTAGTAAGCATACTCCTAAGGAATGGCATCCATCTACAGCAATGAAAATAGTTAGTTATTTGGGAATTATTTTCCTAGTTGGATTTAGTAGTTGGTACTTAATTAATTTATGATTTGGGATTTACGAGTTATGAATTTGAGCTGAGATTTAAAATTTAAGATTTAAGATTGTTATATAGTCTAACTTCGTAACTTTGCATTTCAATATAGTAGCAGTATGTCTGAAGAATCTGTAATTATTCCTTTAAAAAAACCTAAGTGGTTACGTGTAAAATTGCCTATTGGAAAAAAATACACTGAACTACGTAGCTTGGTAGATAAATATGGTTTACATACCATTTGTACCAGCGGAAGCTGCCCAAATATGGGCGAATGCTGGGGTGAAGGCACTGCCACCTTTATGATTTTAGGAAATATTTGTACTCGTTCATGCGGATTTTGTGGAGTAAGAACTGGAAGACCGGAAACCGTTGATTGGGAAGAGCCTGAAAAAGTAGCACGTTCCATCAAGTTGATGGAAATTAAACATGCAGTTGTTACTTCGGTTGATAGAGATGATTTAAAAGATGGTGGTTCTATCATCTGGGCAGAAACTATTGATGCTATTCGTAGAGCGAACCCTGAAACTACATTGGAAACCTTAATTCCCGACTTTCAGCTTATACATAAAAATATTGATAGAGTAATTGCTGTAGCACCTGAAGTAGTTTCCCATAACGTAGAAACTGTACGACGTTTAACACGTGAAGTTCGTATTCAAGCAAAATATGATCGAAGTTTAGATGTTTTAAAATATTTAAAAGATAGTGGCATCAATAGAACCAAGTCTGGTATTATGTTAGGTTTAGGTGAATTAGAAGAAGAAGTACTTCAAACCATGAATGACTTAAAAAATGTAAATGTTGATGTTATAACTATTGGTCAATATTTACAGCCTAGTAAAAAACATTTACCTGTAAAAGAGTT
>CAZHYX010000283.1:0-4131 GCA_964536675.1 uncultured Flavobacteriaceae bacterium | reverse complement strand
TAGGTAATGCTTTTTTTGTAAGGAAAGTTGCCTTTAGGGTTAGCATACTGCCTTTAGTTAAGGTCGTATCAGCGTTGTATATCCATTTAATATTTATTGCCATACTAATGTGTATACTTTTGGCATATGGTTATAAACCAACAATATATTGGCTGCAAATCCCCTATTTTATTGCCTGCATGGTATTTCTATTGCTGGGTTTAGGTTGGCTTACTTCTTCATTAAGAGTCTTTATAAAAGATATAGGTGAAATTATAGGCGTGGTTATTCAATTTGGTTTCTGGATGACACCAATATTCTGGTCACTTAACATAGTTCCAGAGCAATATCACAGCATACTTAAACTCAACCCGATGTTATATATCGTCAATGGTTATCGCGGCGCGCTATTACAGCAGGTATGGTTTTGGGAAGATGGTTACCTAACCATATACTTTCTCTGCTTTTCAAGTATTGCATTTGTAGGTGGTGCAATATTATTTAAAAGGCTCCGTCCACATTTTGGGGATGTCTTGTAATGAAAAAAGATGTAGCCGTTAAAATCACCAATGTATCAAAAGTTTATAAATTGTATGATAAGCCGTCGGATAGATTAAAGAGTCAATTCACCCCTTTAAAAAGAAATACCATAAAGAGTTTTATGCATTAAAAAATATAAATTTGGAAATTAAAAAAGGTGAAGTACTCGGAATTGTGGGAGTTAATGGTGCTGGAAAATCAACGCTTTTAAAAATACTGGCAGGTGTACTAACATCAACAAAAGGACGAGTGCAAGTGCACGGTAAGCTCAATGCTATTTTAGAGTTAGGCTCAAGCTTAAAGGCTGAAATGACTGGCCGCGAAAATATTAAACTTAATCTTAGAATAAATGGTGTGGAAGAAAATAGAGAAGCATTAATCGAAGATATTATTAAGTTTGCAGATATCGGTGAGCATATAGATCAACCCGTTAAAACCTACAGTAGTGGTATGAAGTCAAGGTTAGGTTTTGGAATGGCAACCTCAACAAACCCTGATGTCTTAATTGTGGATGAAGTACTAGCGGTTGGTGATGTACTGTTTCAGCGAAAATGTTATTCGAAGATAGAGCAGTTATTTAAAGATGGAAAAACAGTTATTTTTGTGTCGCATTCAGCCCAGTCTGTAATAGAGTTTTGTTCGCGCGCAATACTTTTATATGATAGAGAGATCATTTTAGATGATACGCCTAAGAAAGTAACTGATTTTTATCAAAAATTGGTTTTTTCTAAGGATAAAAGAAAAACTGTTGATAATAATAAAAAAGGGGACCGCGGCGAACCATTAGAGGAAAAGGTGATTGTTAAAAAAAGAGTTAAGTCTAATAATAACTCTTTTTTGCCAGCGTTGAAGTCAAGTCAGAGTTTTGAGTATAAGTTTGATGTGAAAATATTTGATGTGAAATTTTTGAATAGTGTCGGTGAACGAGTTAATGTATTAGAGACAGGTGAGTTTTATGAATATACATATAATGTGAAATTCTTTTCTGCATATACTGATGTGTCATTTGGTATGCATATAAAAACACTAACGGGATTAGCGCTGTCATCAAGCGCGATGCATTCTGAAAATAAAAAGATAAATCGTGTGGAAAAGGAAGACGTGTTTGTCATTAAATGGCGGTTCATTTGCAATTTACTTGAAAATACATATCTCACAAACGCAGGCGTTTTTATTGATAACGGTAATGTAATGTCGAGAGTTGTAGATGCTTGTGTTTTTAAAGTGAAATCTAAAAGTTGCTTGAAAAAAGGTTATATCGATTTATGTCAAAAAATTTCCTTTGAAAAAAAATGACTACATCTCTTAATATTTACACCAATTGACAATTATGACGAAGATACTGATTTTTTTAACGTTTTTTGGAAATAATTAAATGATTATCTGGCTTTCCTCATATCCACGAAGCGGCAATACTTTTTTAAGAACCTTACTAAAAAGTTGCTTAGAGCAGGATACCTATTCAATTTACAATGACAACGACATAGGTGGTGACCCCGGGCTTTCAGAAATTACAGGACATCGTGTATTGGAGTGTGCGTTTGGTTCTCCATGCTTTAATCTTGAGCCTTTAAGAAGTAGCAATGAGATATTTTTTCTAAAAACTCATGAGGTTGACCGAAGCTTAGTTGAGCCGGGTGATAAAGTAATATATATAATCAGGAATGGATATGCGGCTACATTCTCTTTTCAAAAATATTTGAAGGAGTATGACTATCAAAATATCACTTTTTTAGAATTAATCCTGGGGATTGATTTTCCAGGTGGGTCTTGGTCCGATCATGTTTCTGGATGGATGGAAGAAGAATATTCAGACACTCTTCTTCTTCGATTTGAAGAAGTCACAGAGCAACCTAAAATTGCTATTGATCAAATTGCAAAATTTTCTGGACTGAACGTTATCGAATACCGTATTCCTGAATTTGATGAGTTGCAAAACCTCAATCCGCGTTTTTTTCGAAAAGGTAAGAGAGAAGATTTTAAGGGAAATATTTCTAAAGAAGAGAATCTTTATTTTTGGGTTATGAATGTTCATGAAATGCAAGCGTATAATTATTTAGAGTGCCCACATTCATTACGAGTTGAGCAATCTGATGAATTGATTTCAGTGCTAAGTGAAGGAATGCGTCAGTATGTATCATACATTAGAGGGTTCAAATTTCAGTTAGGTGTACGTGACAATGCTTTTGTCCAGTTGGATAAAAATAAACTTGAGCTGGAGAAACGCGCAAAAAGTATCAGTCAAAAAGACAACGAACTGGAGAAAAAAGAGTCAAAAATTAAAGCGTTGGAAGGTAACAACTGGTATCGTTTTGGACAAATGTCTAGAAAAAGAAAAATGTGGAAAATTGGAAAAATAGTAAGTAAAAAAATAAAAATCTATTGGGTTTTAAAATTAATATTTAATATTTATAAAACCGGTAAGCGAAAAATAAAGTGAGTTTAAATCAAAAAAATATTACGGACAAAATGCCTACTATCAATTCTGACGCGGTATGTAACAAATTTCTTAAATACCCTGATGAAACTGGTCAGAGAAAAGCCCAAGGTGGTTTGCGTTTAGCAGGTGAATATAAGCAATCCTTTGAAGATAGGCCGCTAATTACAATTATAACAGTGGTTTACAACAATGTAAAAACTCTAGAAAGAAGCATGAAGTCTGTGCTTGAGCAAACTTACGATAATATTGAGTATATTGTTATTGATGGTGGCTCCAATGATGGTACTTTGGATCTTATTGTAAAATACCAAAATCAAATTGATTATTTTGTCAGTGAACCTGATGATGGAATTTATTCTGCAATGAATAAAGGGCTCACTTTAGCTACGGGAGATTATATTGGCATTCTAAATAGTGATGATTGGTATGCGGGGTCGATGTTGGAAGAATCCTTGTTGGCTATCAGAGAGAACTGTGTAGATATAGCTTCTTCTCATACCATTTATGTAAACGACGGTAATAGTGTCCTAAGAAAGAGAGCGTACGACTGGGATGATGCAATGTTTATTTTTGGGATTCCCTGCGGCCATGAATCTATGATAATAAGTAAGGAATGCTATGAATAAGTCGGGCTTTATAGTGAAAGTTACAAGATTGTTTCAGATTATTTGTGGGTTCAAAACGCATACCTGAAAGGGATGAGTTCTTGTGTGATCAATAAAGACCTTTTGTTCATGCAAATAGGTGGGGCTTCCTTCGATAAAGAAACAGAATATGATGAAAATATAAGCTTAATAGAAAATAGATTTAATAGCGATGATTTGGATGAAGGTGAGTTGGATTATTTATATAAACTAAAAAGTTATGTAAAGACAACTCAAAAAGAAATAGACAAGATATGTGATATTTATTTTAATAAAAAGACTATAAGCCAGCAGCTTTTTAACTCAATAGTTCAAACCTTAAAGTATCGAAGTAAAGATTATGTTCATTTAAGAGAACAGCTAACAATAAACGAGTTATCAAATAAAAAAGTGGCACTCTGTATATCATATTTATACAACACGACGGGGGGTGCTGAAAAAGTTTTAACCGTTATTGCCAAAAATTTATTGAGTCGTGGCTATGATGTCGATGTCGACCTTATAGATGCCGGTTTTGTCGCCGCGATG
>CAZHYX010000282.1:0-4149 GCA_964536675.1 uncultured Flavobacteriaceae bacterium | reverse complement strand
CTAGTGACGGATGGGATGGTCGATATAGAGGTAGTAGAATGCCGTCATCTGATTATTGGTTTAAAGTAACATTAGAAGATGGAAGATTGCTTAAAGGACACTTTAGTTTAATTAGAAGATAAATTTGATAATTGTCATATGAAAAAGTTAATTGTTTTATTAAATAAAACATATTTTAACCCACTATTGGTGTTACTATTCTTAAGCTTAAATGGCTTTTCTCAATCCTCTAGTTGTGAGGAAATTGAACCTTTTTGTTCTGATGAAACAGCCAGTTTGGTATTTGAAAATACAACAGGTATTACATCTGCAGAAATAGGACCAAATTATAGCTGTTTAATAACCACTCCAAATCCAGCATGGTTTTTTTTACGTATTGATACTGATGGGGATTTAAACTTCAACATTATCCAAAATACAGCAGAAGACTTTACAGCAGTAGGTTTAGATGTAGATTTTATTTGTTATGGTCCTTTTACGAGTAGCTCAGAGTGTAATAATTTAATTGCGGCTAATACGGTTGCTTGTAGTTATAGTACTGCAGCTATTGAAAATTTTACGATACCTAATGCAGTTGTAGGCGAAATATATGTATTGCTTATTACTAATTTTGAAAATAGTCCTGGATGGATACAGTTACAACAAACCAATGTTGGTGAAAACGGAGCTGGTTTAACAGATTGTTCTATTTTAGAATCTTTTTTAGGGTCTGATATAGACGCTTGTGTGGGTGATGAGATTACCTTAGACGGAACAACAGAAGGAGCAACCGCTTACAGATGGTTTGTAGATACTGGTGCTGGTTTTAATGTAATTTCAGGAGAAACGAATCCTACACTAGTAATTACTACACCTGTGTCAGGTGTTTATCAAGTCGAAGCATCTGATGATATGAATTCTGATACTGATGATGTTGTTGTAATATTTCACGATTTACCTATTATGACCACACCAATAATTTTACAGCAATGTGATGATGATACTGACGGAATTTCAGATTTTAATTTAAGAGAAGTAGAAATGTTGTTAACTAATGATGACCCTACGCCTACATTTACCTACCATCTTACATTAGCAGATGCAGATACCAATACAGGATTGATAACCAATTTATCAGCCTTTTCGAATGCCACGGCTTCACAAGTATTTGTACGTGTTGAAAATCAGTTTGGATGTTATGATGTTGCTACTGTAAATTTACAAGTATCAACAACAGCAATTCCAGCTGATTTTATGATAGATTTTAATGCATGTGATAATGATTTGATAGATAACGATGATAACAATGGAATTACAACTTTTGATTTTAGTAGCGTTACCAATACAATTTTAAACCTTTTTCCTGCAAGTCAAAACATAACAGCTAGTTATTATGAAAACATCATAGATGCTTTAGCTGAAGAAAATGCATTAGACCCAACAAATTATAGAAATGAGAATTCGCCTTTTACTCAACAAATTGTTGTGAGGGTTGATAATCAAGACAATAATGCCTGTCTAGGCTTAGGTTTTCATATAAATCTTATTGTAGACCCCTTGCCGGAGTTTGATGTAGTTGAAGAACAATTCTTATGCTTAAATCAATTACCTATTCCATTGACATTACAGGTAGAGAATCCACAAGATAATTATACCTATGAATGGCGAGATCAAACAGGTGTTTTATTAAGTCCAAACTCTACAATTTCTTTACTTGAGGTAATTACAACAGGCGATTATTTTGTAACTGCAATATCAGGGAGTGATTGTAAAAGAACAAAAAAAGTAACAGTTGTACACTCTAATATAGCCACAATACAAAGTATAGATGTAGTAGATGTTTCTCAAAATAATATAATTACCATAAATGTTACAGGAGAAGGAGATTATGAGTTCGCCTTAGATGATATTGATGGTGTATATCAAGACAATAATGTATTTGAAAATGTTATAGGAGGAATTCATACAGTATATATAAGAGATAAAAATGGCTGTGGTATTATTTCAGAGGAAGTGTCAGTTATAAGTTTCCCAAAATTTTTCACACCAAATGGAGATGGATTTAATGATACATGGCAGGTATCAGGAATAGGTTTTCAACCAACATCAAAGATTTTTATTTTTGATAGATTTGGTAAAGTAATAGCAAAAATTGATGCAACTAGTGACGGATGGGATGGTCGATATAGAGGTAGTAGAATGCCGTCATCTGATTACTGGTTTAAGGTAACATTAGAAGATGGAAGGTTACTTAAAGGACACTTTAGTTTAATTAGAAGATAGAATAAGATGAAAATTTTTAAGTCATTAGTAATAATTTTAGTTTTTTCACTAGGACAAAATGTAGTGAAAGCACAAGGAACATTACCCATATATTCAGATTATTTGTCTGATAATATCTATTTAGTACACCCTTCTGCAGCCGGAATCGGTAATAATGCTAAATTACGACTGACACATCGCCAACAATGGTTAGGTAATGATGATGCGCCTTCATTACAGACAATAAGCTTTAACAATAGATTAGGTAAGAGTGCTGCTATAGGTGGTGTTATTTTTAACGATAAAAATGGATTCCATTCGCAACTAGGTGTTCAAGGTACTTATGCTTATCACCTAAATTTTGGTAGAGATGAGGCTTTAAATCAAATATCATTTGGTTTGTCAGCTACTTTTGTACAGAATAGTGTAGACCAACGTAGTTTTGTAATTCCTGACCCAATAATTTCTCAAATTGTAGAGTCTGACAGTTATTTTAATGCCGATTTAAGCTTTGCATATCACAATTTAGATGGGTTTATTTATTTCACTGCCAAAAATTTATTGTTAAATACTCAGGATGCTGAAAATAGAAATTTTCGAAATATTAACTTAAGACAATACTTATTAAATGCAGGTTACTTCTTTGGTTGGGGTAAAACAATTCAAGTAGAACCATCTATAATGATGCAATATATTGAAAGGAGTCAAGAAACATTAATTGATATTAATGCCAAAGTTTATAAAATGTTAGGAAGAGATAAACGTCTTTGGCTCGGCGCATCATATAGAAGCAGTTTAGATAATAATGAAATAGAAGAATTAACTCAGATAACACCAACTGTGGGTCTAGAATATGATAAATACTTAATATCATATACATATACACAACAATTAGGCGATATAACTTTCCAAAATGGAGGGTATCATCAATTCACTTTAGGTATAAATCTCTTTCAAAAAAGACCAAAAGATAGAGGCTATGTTCCTAATTATAATCCTTTCTTATATAAAACAGATAATTAATTGTTTAAAGTTTTAAGTTCATTGCTTAGAAGTTCTTTTACTATAAAATCTTCAATAGAAACCGAATAAATATAGTGTTTATCTAAATTATTCAATTCATTATTTCCATCACTGTCTTCTATGGTTTTAAAGAATACTTTTTTAAGTTCAGGAAAATATTTCCAACTACTTAAATGATGATTTTTTGCAGATATTTTCTTAAAATTTTTACCATTATTAATACTTAAATACAAACTGGTTAAAGTTATTGTATCTTCATTTTCAGGAAAGGTATCAATCACTTGATAAATGATAACTTTTTCTGTTTCATTTTTGGCATTATATAATAGTTCGTAAGAAATAATTTTAATTTTATCTACAGTTAATACATTCGTTTGTTCAGTTTGAATGTTTTGAAAAATTAAACTCCTCAAATAATTATCATTATAAGCTTTTCTAGAAGTATAAGATACTTTGTTATCTCGTTCATTATCTGTTAATGTTTTAATTTGAAAGACAATATAATTTGAGGTGCTATCTAATTTTATAGGTAAATGAGCTGCTAGTTTAAAAGAATCATCTTTTATAACTTTGTTTTCTTTAAGATTATTTATAATTACTCCTTGAACTGACTTTTCTGAATTATTTCGATTACAAGATATTAGCAGTATTCCGAAGAATACTGCTAAAATTAGTTTTGTTTTACCACACATAGTTTTTTGTTTTAGCTTGTTTTTTAATAGCATTAATCATTGCTTTATCAATACTTTTAGTGCCACTGCCTTTTCTTTTCTCTGCTACAAATATATTCCTTTTAGCGTTTAAAGCAGTAATTTCTTGCTGAATACCTTCACGTTTTGTACGTTGTTTTGTTACATATTTTTTAAGCTCTTCAGATGATTTACT
>CAZHYX010000281.1:0-4175 GCA_964536675.1 uncultured Flavobacteriaceae bacterium | reverse complement strand
CAAATGAAAAGATTAAAATATTTATTGGTTTTTATATTACCTATTACTGCATACATTTCCTTTACCTCAAAAGGTATATTCACTTACTTACCTGTATTTATTGCTTTTACTATTATACCCATTTTAGAATTATTCTTTAAAGTCAATAGTAAAAATTTTGATAAGGAAACGGCTAAATTAGAAAAGGAAAACAGTCTTTATAGCTGGATATTATACGCAACTGTACCTGTACAACTGGGAATGCTCGTTTTCTTTTTTTATGTAATACAAGAGCCATTAACAACTACTGAATATATTGGTAGAATTGCGTCAATGGGTGTGCTATGCGGTATTTTAGGTATTAATGTTGGGCACGAATTAGGGCATAGATTAAATAAAAGGGAACAGTTTTTAGGAGAATTGATGTTACTCACTTCATTAAACACTCACTTTTTACCGTATCATAATGGTGGACATCATTTTAATGTAGCTACCCCAAATGATGCCGCAACTGCAAGAAAAAATGAAATTTTATATTTGTTTTGGATTCGCTCACACTTTTCAAGTTATGTACAAGCTTGGCAACTAGAAAACAAACGATTACTCAATGAAGATAAAAACAGTTTCTCTTTGCAAAACAAAATGGTAATTTATTCTCTTGCGAATATTTTGATAATATCTGCAATTTATTATTTCTTCGGATGGTTTGTAGTATTGAGTTTTGTATTATCAGCAGTTATCGGAATTTTACTACTTGAAACCGTTAACTATATTGAACATTATGGTTTAATCCGTCAAAAAAATGAACATGGACGTTACGAAAAAGTAAGGCATCATCATTCATGGAATTCTGACCATATTATCGGTAAACTATTGCTATTCAATTTATCAAGACATTCTGACCATCATTATAATGGTAGCAAACCCTATCAAATTTTAAAATCACTGCCAGAAAGCCCACAAATGCCCACAGGTTATCCGGGTATGATGGTGCTTTCGTTAATACCTCCATTATGGTTTAACTATATGAATGCTAGAATTGCCAAGTTTCAACAAGAAAGTAAATTAATTCAGACCTAAATATTATTTAGTTTTAATCACAAATATTATTTCTTTATCAAGCACCAAAAAACAAATAATAAATCCCAAATAACATCAAATATTCTAAATTACTGTTGCCCGACTAAAGATCTGAGATCGCTTCGCTCTTAGAAAAAAGAACAAAGACTTGTCTTTAGATAACTGATAATCAGTCAAATAATATCTTTAAAAAATGTTAAAGTGTTATAAATCACGTTTAAATATATGCTATTGAAAAGCAACTTTTCTAAAGTAAAAATATTTGATAATGGTTGATTTTAATAACATAAATAGAGGTTCTAAAATTTTAATCGGACACTACTGATTCTAAATAACAAAATCATCCTAAAAGTGTTTTTGGTTATTGAAAATTCTTTTTTGAGATTTATTTGTAATTTAGTACTCGATATTTGTTATTTTATATAGCGTTTTTAGCTAAAGGCGTAACAAATCAAAATATAAATTAAATTTGAGGATAACAATAAAAATTCCCTTTAATGATCAAAGAAAAAAGTGTTTCAGAAGCCATTAATTACAGACGTTCTGTACGAGTTTATGATGCTGAAAAATCCATAGAAACTGAAAAAGTAAGGCAATGTATAAAACAAGCCATATTAGCACCCAATAGTAGTAATATGCAATTATGGGAATTTCATCATATTGTTTCTGAAGACATTAAAACAAAAATGGTTCCATATTGTTTTGACCAAAATGCTGCTAAAACGGCTCAACAGTTAGTTATCGTGGTTACTCGTAAAGATTTATGGAGAAAACGAGCAAAAGCCAATTTAAAGCATGTAGATTCTTTGTATAAACCCAAAGCTAAATCAGACCAAAGTAATAGAGAAAAAGTAATCAGGAATTATTATGGAAAACTAATTCCGTTTACCTATGCCGACTTTTTGGGTATTTTAGGTTGGTTAAAATACTTTATGGTTACTCTTATCGGATTATTTAGACCAATGTACAGAGAAGTTAGAAATAAAGATATGCGGATTGTTACACATAAAAGCGCTGGATTGGCTGCACAAACTTTTATGCTGAGTATGGCAGCAATCAATTATGATACTTGCCCCATGGAAGGCACAGATACTGCAAGAATTAAACGTTTATTGAATTTACCATTTGGTGCTGAAATAAATATGGTGATTGGTTGTGGTATTAGAAAACCTGAAGGAGTTTATGGCGAACGTTTTAGAGTACCCTTTGAGGAAGTTTGTAAAGAATGGTAATATTTATACACAAATTCTAAAATTCCGTATTCTATGATTAAAAAAAGTTATTGTTTTATTGTAATTTCAATCCTCACTATAAACCTGAGTTCGACTTAAGATTTAATACCAATTTAACCATAAAACTAGTCATATAAATTGTTCCTTTTTCACTTATATTTTGTTAAAAAAAGAAACTATAATTAATACTATACTTTGTTTTTTTGCCTCATCTAAGCAAAAAATAATTCAATTTATTAATGACAACTTTTGCAAACTTAGGTTGGTATAAAATAAAGTTTCATAAAAAAACTCCTGCCAAAAGGGTGGCAAGAGTTTACAAATATACTATAATCAATATTTGTTAGTAGTTCCACATATCTAATTCTCTATTTCTGATATTTTCTTTTAATCTATCAGCTTCAAGTACTTGGAATAATGCATTACCTTTAATATATTCAGAAACATCTCTGTTACCATAAATATTTTCTTCTCTATAGATGCTCGCCACAAAGCGACGTGCATTTAATAAATGGTCATAAGAAATAGGATATGACGAATTCTTTTGATTGAATACTTTCATCTCATGAGTAAGCTCTCTGGCACCAGGATACCATACCCAGAACAATTCAACTGACTCGTCTTCACCACCATCTTGATCAATAAAATTCACATCAGGTGCAACCGGTGCTATACCTAATAATCGGTATTTTAACTCACCTTGTCTTTTATCAAAATACCACATTCCTTTAATTTTAAGACCTGTAATATCTCCTGAAGTTAAATCTCTCCTATCAATGAATTCATCTGTAATACTTTCTCCAGCATTTAACATTTCAATACCGGCATCACTTGTATCAATTCTAGACAAACGAGCTTCAATGTCTTTGAATGTTAACTTATTTTCAAAATAAGAATCATCATACACATCTACTATTTCACCATTTCTAACTCCTCTTAATAATGTATCATAAAGAGATCTTCTGTTAGAACTAATATTGTTAGTATCTATTGGATAATAGAATGGTAAATTAATTTTTTCATTCAAATCAATATACTCCCAAACAATTTTAGACCAAAGTATGTCTCTATCATCAACATAACCGTAAGGTAATGGTGCATCATTATCAGCTGCTAATTGTTCAACAGTTTTCATTCCAATTTCTTCAGGAATTCTTGCGTTTAACAAGTTAGCTTGTGCGTTTATAGAACTTGTTGCTAATACTGCAACACATACTATTAAAAAACCTCTTAAGTTCATAATATTATTATTAATTTGTTATTGTAATATTTAACGGACCTACTTTCTTTAAGTAATAACCGCTATTACCAGATAAAGATGCTTTTACATCAAATATACTAACCATATCACCAGATTTTGCTTTACCAAGTGCTCTAATTGCAGCAGCATTTAATCTAGTACCGCTAACTTTTACAGTTGGTCTACCTGGTACTTTTATACTAAAGCCAGATACGTTTATTTTTAAATCGAATACAAAGTCTGGTAAAATTGCACCTACTCTTACTTTTTGTAATGAGCTTTTAGGCATTTTAATTGTACCCCATTGACTACCTCTTACAGCTGTCATTGGTGCCGGTATATCTTTAATTCTAAATTTTTGATTAGAAGTTACAGATTCACCTGTAGGTAATTTACCTGTTACTCTAATATTTACTTCTCTACCTTTACCTGGGCTCATCATATATTTACCTACCCCTTTACTTTTACGTAAACCAGGAGCGCTAGCAGATATTTGATTATCAGGTACACCTGGCATTGAAATTGTAATAGGGTTTTGTACACCTCTATATACTACATTCATTTTATCTGCTGAAATTACTGCACCATTTGGTTTGGCAACTACTGCATAAGTACTATTAATAGGAAGTCTAACAAGAGAATCT
>CAZHYX010000280.1:0-4190 GCA_964536675.1 uncultured Flavobacteriaceae bacterium | reverse complement strand
TCATATAAATCCCATCCTAAATCCTTCCCAAAGGGAAGGACTTGAAATTTAAGAATTAAATTATGCAACAAGAATTTCAAATTAAAGTAAGTCCTGAAGTTGCTCAAAATCTCGCACAACTAAAACATCTTGTTGCTAAAAAAGCCAATGTTAAGGCTAATGAAATCAAACATATTCAGGTTTTAAAAAGATCAATAGATGCTAGGCAAAAAAACATAAAAATTAATCTAATAATTAATGTCTTTATCAAAGAAAATTTTATTGAAAATGAAATTGAATTACCTTATTATAGGGATGTAAGTAAAGCTAAAGAGGTCATTATTATTGGCGCTGGTCCTGCCGGATTATTTGCCGCTTTAAAATTAATTGAAAAAGGATTTAAACCCATTATTTTAGAAAGAGGGAAAGATGTGAAAGAAAGGCGAAGGGACTTAGCAGCAATTACAAAACTACATTTGGTAGATAAAGATTCAAACTATTGTTTTGGCGAAGGTGGTGCAGGAACCTATTCAGACGGAAAATTATATACACGTTCAAAAAAGAGAGGTGATGTTAATCGTATTTTGGATTTGCTTATTGCTCACGGAGCTACAAAAAATATTGCTATTGATGCTCATCCACATATAGGAACCAATAAATTACCTCAAATAATAAAAGCCATACGCCAAACTATTTTAAATTATGGAGGCGAAGTAAAATTCAACACACGTGTTATTGACATTTTACTAAAAAACAAGGAAGTAACCGGAGTTCAAACTCAAAGCGGAGATATTATTAATAGCAATAAAATTATATTAGCTACCGGTCATTCTGCTCGAGATATTTTTGAATTATTACATCAAAAAAATATTAAAATTGAAGCAAAACTATTTGCATTAGGGGTACGGGTTGAGCATTCACAACAATTAATTGATTCTATACAATATCATTGTGAAACACGAAGCGAATACTTACCTCCTGCTCCGTACAGTATTGTAAAACAAATAAATAACAGAGGTGTCTATTCCTTTTGTATGTGTCCTGGCGGTGTAATAGCACCTTGTGCAACCGCGCCAGGTGAAGTTGTTACTAACGGATGGTCGCCCTCAAAAAGAGATCAACCCAGTTCAAATTCAGGTATTGTGGTAGAATTAAAATTAGATGATTTTGTACCTTTTCAGGATAAAGGACCCTTAGCGGGGGTCGAATTTCAAAAGCAAATTGAACAAAAAGCTTGGCATTTAGCAGGAGAAACACAAAAAGTACCGGCACAACGATTGGTAGATTTTACAGAAGGGAAACTATCAGATAATATTCCGAAAACATCATATATGCCGGGAACAACATCTGTTGAACTAGGCGCTGTTTTACCAAATTTTATACATCAAACATTACAAGAAGGTTTCAAAGAATTCGGAAAGTCAATGAAAGGCTATTTAACCAATGAAGCAGTCATACATGCACCAGAATCTAGAACTTCTTCACCAGTAAGAATTCCCAGAGATCATAAAACCTTAGAACATGTACAGATAAAAGGATTATATCCTTGCGGAGAAGGTGCCGGGTATGCCGGAGGCATCATTTCAGCAGCCATAGATGGTGAAAAATGTGCTGAACAGGTTAGTTTGATTTATAAATAACATTT
Organism: uncultured Flavobacteriaceae bacterium; assembly: GCA_964536675.1. Lineage (GTDB taxonomy): Bacteria > Bacteroidota > Bacteroidia > Flavobacteriales > Flavobacteriaceae > Aureibaculum. The sequence continues at coordinate 2,566 of CAZHYX010000280.1, read as the reverse complement.
TAACTCCTGCTTTTTTGTTCAATTGGCTTACCTGCCAACTGTCTGATCTTAATATTAAAGGCTGCAAACAATAAGGTTGTAAACGGGCTCAAATAATTAAATATAGCATAGCCCGCATACGATAAAGTATCAACACCTAATACACTCGATTGGTAAGCACCACAAGTATTCCAAGGTACCAACACTGAAGTAACTGTACCAGAATCTTCTAAGGTTCTACTCAAATTTTCTGGTGCCAGGTTTTTGTCTTCGAATGCCTTTTTAAACATTTTTCCAGGAATTACAATTGCTAAATATTGATCGCTTGCTATGGCATTCAATCCTAAACAACTAAATACTGTACTTGCAAATAATCCGAAAACTGTTGTTGCTAATTTTAATAATTCTTTTGTTATTCGTGCCAAGGCACCAATAGCATCCATTACACCTCCAAATACCATGGCACTAATAATTAGTAGAATTGTCCAAATCATTCCTTTCATTCCACCAGCACTAAACAATTCGTTTAATTTTTCATTATCAGTTGTAATTTCAGTATCCACAAAAATAGCGTTTACAATCGATTTAAAATTTGAAGTAGATAAACCACTCAATATTTCTGGCTGAAATATAAAAGCAAATACTGCCGCCAACGCAACACCTGTACCTAATGCAATTAATGGTTTTGTTTTAGTTACAATCAAAGCGATTACTACCAATGGCACAATAAATAAATAAGGGGTTATATTAAACGTATTTTTAATTGAATCTAATAATCCGCTTATATCAGCATTACCTGTTGTTTCGATATTCATACTTATAATACTAAAAACAATCAAGGTTATAATTATAGTCGGTATCGTAGTAAATGCCATATATCGTATATGTGTAAACAAATCGGTTCCTGCCATGACTGGAGCAAGATTTGTAGTGTCACTTAACGGAGACATTTTATCTCCAAAATAAGCGCCTGATATGACGGCGCCGGCAATCATTCCTGTCGGGATACCTAAAGCACTTCCTATACCTATTAAGGCAATTCCCACCGTAGCAGAAGTTGTCCAAGAACTTCCTGTTGCAATAGAAATAATTGCTGCAATAACAATTGATGCGGGTAAAAATATTGCAGGACTTAACACTTGCAGTCCATAATATACCATTGCTGGGATAATTCCACTAACTAACCATGTACCCGCCAACGCACCCACTAAAAATAAAATCATAATAGGGATAAAAACACTTTTTAAATTTTCCCATATTTCTGAGATCATAATTGTCAATGATACTTTATTGAAAAAGCCTACAATGGTAGCAATTCCTCCTCCCATTAAAAGTATATATTGATTAGTATAAGTACCCAATAATTCTTGTCCTTCTACAAAAAAGATATTATAAGCAAGCATTGCCATTAAGATAATAACAGGAATTAAAGCTTCCCAAATATTCAATTCTTTATTCTGAATTATTTTTTGTCCCGATGCCTCGGAATCAATTTTAATGTTTGAAATATTATCTTCAGGGTTCATAAAGTAGGTTTTGATATTGTAATGATACAAAAATCTTCAAGATTATAAAAATTGGATACTAGTTTTGTAATTAAACAACTATTTAGCGACTATTATCTATAATAATTAACTATTTTTTTAACCATAACCTAAACTATTTTAATCATGAAGAAATCATTTTTTTATTTTGTGCTTAGTGCACTTGTAGTGAGTACTATTGCTTTTGTTAAAGTTGACAAAAAAACTACAACTGTTGATGCTACTGAATCTTACATTATAGCATTAAACGGAGTTAAAGCCTACACTTTAGAGATTGCCGAAGCTATGCCAGCTGACAAATACACGTTCAGACCTCACGACTCTATTAGAAGTTTTGGTGAGCAAATGGCACATATTGGTATGTCATCTAAATTTTTATTAGCTATGTTTATTAAAGGCGAGCCGATGCCAACAGACCCTAAAGTGTTTGCTGAATTTGGAAAAATGGAAAAAGAAACCGGAGCCTCTAAAGAAGCATGTATCAAATCTGTAACTGAAGCTTTTGATGCTGTTATTGCCACTTATGAAAGTATGGATGCTGAAAGTATGAAAGAAACCTTTTCAGTACCTTTTGATCCTAGCCCGGACAAACCAAAATTTTCTAAGGAAAAAGGCTTTCAATTTATTAGCGAACATATAGCACATCACCGTGGTCAAGCACTTGTTTCTCTAAGAATGCAAGGTATTAAAGCACCTCAATATAGGCTATACTAAAAATAAATTTAATTATTGTCTCGTCGAGCGCCAGCTAGACGAGATTCATTCTGGCAGGAAGTCGAGAAGCCCAAGTATTTCGATAAACTAAGTTTGCTATCTTCTAAATAAAATATATTTTATTTCTCAATAATGCTCAATGTGACATTTTAGTTATACTGAAATAAAAAAAGTCTTGAAACTGACTATCCCTGAGGTAGTTCTGAGTACAATGTCATTAAGTTAAGGTTTTCAACCCCATAAAATCAAAATATTCAGACAACTCTATAATACAATTTTAATTTTGATATGCCGTATATATTTTGTATATTTCATCATGAAAAATTCAA
>CAZHYX010000279.1:0-4194 GCA_964536675.1 uncultured Flavobacteriaceae bacterium | reverse complement strand
CATTTTGTCCCAAGGATAACCAAGCCTAGAGATACCATTCATAGACCACCCATATTTAGAAACACCTGTTAAAAGACCATGCGATCTAGTGGCGTATCCCCCACTATTGTACGGCAGTCTGTTATGCAACAGGTAAAATATTTTTTTATCTATAGGGGTATAGTTGTTTATCTGTTCCACAGCTAAGTCAAATCCATTGTCAAATAAATCTATTAAGGATTTTCCATTTTTTTCCTTAATAGCTAAGGTTGGTAATTTACTATTTTGGGGAAGAACAGAAACCGCTTTCGTAATAGAGCCATAGGTAATATGTAAATCATACAGCTCTTTTATCAGATATTCATTGTATACTAATTCAAGAGACTTTAATGCATATAATTCGGCTAATTTATATTCTTTTTTTGCGTAAAACTTAAATAATTCACGATAAAAAGATGCTTTATTACTATTTGTGTTTTCCATGTAAGCTATTTTTATGTTTAAAGCTTCTATTTTTTTATCTAAATAAAGTAATTCACATTCTGTTATGTCAGTTTTAAGTTTATCATGAAAAAGAAGATATCTTAAATCGGGATCTTCGTGATACTGAAGTACTTTTTTTGCAGTTTCTAGTATCTCTTCTTTTGAATTTAAGCGTTCCATACGCTTAATCACGACTTTTGCAAATTTATAGTTTTGTGGTACTTCTTCTATGTATGCACGACCACAAGAAATAGCTAGAGCTGTATGTACATCTTTTAGCGTGGAAAATGTCACTTCATTGATTTTAAGTGCTTGATTTGGAAACTTATAAATAAGAAAATCTGTTAAATCTTTCAACACATGTTCTGAAAAACTTGATCCAGATGACTTCATTTTTAGTTTATATGCTTTTTCATTTAGTTTTTCACCTGTACAAAATGAGCTATTTTTCAAAACATTTAAATCTTTTTGATCCTGAATTCTTCTTTCTTCTTGCTTTTCATTATTGTTTAGAAATCTTTTAAACTTATTATCATGAGGATTCACTTCTAAATAGAGCTTTCCAAATTCTATACTAATCTCATGATGTATATTTTTAAGAATAGTATATGTATTCTTAGAAATCACACTAAAATTCTCAGGAAAACAGTAAAAAGTATGGTTTATATATTCTTTCAAATAAAAATTATCAAGTTTCTTTGAAATATTCTTTAATTCATATTTATATTTATTTTCGTTAAAATATTTAGATCTAAACAACTCTCCATTCTTATACTTTTTTAAAAGATTTAACTGAATTTTACTATTTTCAATCTCTTTTATTCCTTCACTATCGTTAATTTTTTCTAACCTTTTAAGTAAAATATTTGAGAACTTAACATTACTAGGATTCTCTCTCAAGTAAAGCTTACCATATTTTATAGCAATATTTGTATTAGAATCTTTTAGTATAGAAAATACAAATTCATATATTTTTATTTTTTCTTTTAAAAAGTCATTAATAACTTCTAAAATCTTATTTTCTATTTCTTTATCCCCGTTGCAATCATCTAAAGCAGATGCAATACTACTTAAAGTTATTTTATTAATATAGTAATCTTTATTACCTATTTGAAGCAATAACTCTTTCATTCGTTTCAAATTGCCTACACGCTTATGTCGTGCAGCGAGTACACGGATAAAGGCAGGATCAGGTTCTTTTAAAATAACTTCTTCTCCTATAACTATAGCCTCTTGAACTTCTAAATCTTTGAAAATAGAGAAAAATATCCGTTTATACTTTATACAATATGATGGTGATTTAGTACATACTGTATTGAGATACTTTTTTGCTTGCTCTATTCCATTAGCCTTTAAACTTAACTTTTCAAACTTAACTTTTACTGATTCTGAATGATTCTTTTTAAAATAGTTTAAAATCTCCATCTATATCCCTTTTGTATTTTTTCTTTTATTACATCATTTAAGATTGCTAATGTTTTAGTTTTATTTGGAGGACTATGACCTGATTCTGGATCGTCATAATAAAGTACATACAATTTTTTGTTTTCTTTTATTGCATCATTTTCTGATATACATTCTTTATACTTTTCGTCTACACTTTCAATATAAGGTTTTAAATGTTTTAACATATGGTGAGTATCACTTATATTTTGATAGTAATAAATAGAGGCTTCTCTTCTAACGAAATCAATATTCACGTTCAATCTCTCGTTGTATTTTTCTATAACATCACCCTTTGAAATATATTGGTATGTATAGTTTAGTAATTTATCAACTTCACGTTCATGATAATTTAGAATATCTATTTGTGGATTTACAGCAACTATTTTAGATTTAGGAAATATATTTGCAAGTTGAAGAGAAGAAAAACCACCAGCAGATGATCCAAAAAAAGTAACATTCTTTTCATCAATACTATTTGTCTTAAATATTGTATTTAATAGAAAAGCGAAGTTGTCTAATGCATAATTATTCCAATAACCTTGAAACCAACCAATAGATAAATCATTAAACTGATTAATGGTTGGATCAATAAAACTCATAACAGAATAATTAACATCATCAGACCATGAAAATCGTTGAAAATTATAAATCATTTTAGCTCGATCAATTGCTCCTGGCAACATAATTAGGATATTTTTAGATTCCTTATTATCTACATAAAAATCGAACCGCATTCTATCTATAAATGTTGAATAAGTGCATTTAGCACCTTCTAATTTAAAATTAGGCTTAAGGTGTGACTTATGTTTGATATTTTTAATCAATGGTTTATCTATAAGTTCTGCATGAGATTCATTATTATTTTTATATAAACCTTTCTCATTTATAAAAGAAAATGCATCAAAATAAGCTTCATCACCTAATGCTATGATAGTTACTAATGTATTTTTATTTCCATGAAAATCAAATCCAACTGCATATGCTTTGTCATATTTAAAATCATTTTCACTTATAAATCCTTGCATTTTTTCGCTATCCCCATGATATATAGAAGTAGCAACTTCTTTATTTAAACAATGGATAATCAATTGACTTTTGTCTCGTTCAAAGTTCAACTTATTATTCTCAAAATTAACTAATTTAAAACTCTTTTCAAGATGAAACCACTGTGTTGCTTTTCGTGCTTTTACAAAATCCAACTCATCACTTATTATTAGCCAACTTTTTGCTTGTAGGTATAAATTTCTCTTAAATTTTATTGCAGGATAATCCAAAGAAGCTGACTGGTAAAAAACACCATGTTTATAATCACTGAACTTTATAGCACTACCATAAGGTTTTATTTTAATAATATCAAAACCTTCAATTTCAACCGTATTATGTGCTTTATTGCTTAAAAAATAGTTTCTATACTTGTCACTTATATAGCCATATTTTCCACTATCACAAAGTATTTTTTCACCATTATCAAACCACTCGAAAGAGAGACAATCTCTATGCTTGTGCGTTGTTCTGTTGTACATTCCCATAAAAAAAAGATAAGTACTATTTTCAGGTTGCTCATTCCATTGCGACCTAAAAATAGAATAACCTGAATTGTTAAAATTACTATAAACAAATTTTTTATCGTCTGTTATTAGCTCTAATTCTTTAGAAAATGAAGTGTTATTAAAATTAACACTTTTTTGAACAGTCAAAATACTATCACCAACACAAGCTGGTCTAGCATATGGATCAACTAACCATTTTTTCACAGCTGTAGCTTTTTTTACAATATCTTTAATAATTTGTTTTTCATCATACCAACTATTTTCAAGTATATTTTCAAATGTTTTGAGAGCATAAAAATGATAATGAGGAGAGTGCTCTAAATGAACTCCATTTTCATCATATTGAGAAAGAATAAGTGCTTCCATCTTTTCCAATGCATACATGTATTCTTCTTGATACTTTTTTATACCTTTAAGATTTATTAAAGCCATTAAACCCTGAATTTGAAACATTCCATGATTATTTAAACTAAATACTTTTTCGAGTTTTAAATGATTTATATGTTTAATTGCTAAATTATTTAAGAGCATTCTATCTTTATCAGATACTTTTAAATTGTAATGATTAATTCTATCTGTAAAAAAAGCAATTACTAAAGCTCTAAAACCTATTGACATATCATACCATGCATACGAATCTGGCATTCTTAAAGTTACTATGTCATCTAAATCATTCCCATAATTACTGTGCCAATCAGTACAAACATCAAAAAAATAATTAACTATTTTTTCTTGT
>CAZHYX010000278.1:0-4194 GCA_964536675.1 uncultured Flavobacteriaceae bacterium | reverse complement strand
CCATACCGTTGAAAAAGATTGTACTTATAGACAAGAGTGACAAGTGGAGTGCTGCCAATGTTGAAAAGATAGACAACTGGCTATCTAAGATTGATGAAAACATACCAATGAACAGTCGTTTAAATATTGTATCGCTTTCAGGCTCTAAAGATAAAGAGACAAAACTCAACAAACTTTTTGACCAGTGTAGTCCAGGGAATGAAGAAGATTGTAATGCTTTGTATGAAAATTGTCGTGATGTTAGAGCAAATTTCATTAATGCTTTTCAAGACCCATTGTTTGAGATTACCACGCTATTAAGTAAAGCTGGAACAGCTCAAACTTCACCTCTTTTTGAAACCATGACGAGTATGATTGACGACATAAAAAGTCAAAGAGCAGAAATTCATATTATTAGTGACTTCATGGAAAATGGGCATAAGTTTAATTTTTATAAAGGTTTACCCTCTGTTAAAAATTTAATCAAAGAGTATCCTCTTCCTTGTGATGCAAAAATAACCGTTTATTTACATGTGATAGAACGCCGTAAACATAAAGTAGAATTAATCAATTCGGTGAAAGAACTTTGGAGAGATTATTTTTTAGAACAAGGCATACGAGTTAAAGAAGTTAAAAGATTTTTCATAGCTGATTAGTTTAGTTATTTAGGTTTAATGACAATTGTACATTTCCCTTTACTTCGTCCTGAACCAGTAGTAACAGAAAAAGGCATGATATGGTTTTTTCTAAAGGTACCATGTTCAAAAAGCCAAGGGGCAGTAAAGGGTTCTTTAAAATTACCTATTCCATAGAAAATAAAGTTGGAAATACTTTTTTGATTTTTAATAAGTTGGGCTATCTCTTTATTGGCATAACGCTTTATTTGTTTTAAACATTTTTGGCAATTGATATTACTAACTGAGTCAATGGGTATATTTAGTGCATTGGCATAATAAGCATAAAAATCTTCTTCTGAAATACCCCAAGCTTTTAAAATGTTTTTGTTTAAAGAAAGTTTCTTTTTCTTTTTATAATACATGGAAGCCCCTGCTGCTAAAATATTAGCACCAAAAAGTTTTTGAAACGTGCTAGGTGACATTTTTACAATGCTATAACGCTGTGATGATGCTTGTTTAATAGAAATGCCTGTTTGTGCAATGCTTGTGAGTTTAAACTTCTTCACATCATCTTCATCTAAAAAATAATTATTGAGTTTTAAATAATTCTTAGGAACAAAACCTTTGGCGATGAATGCATCTGCTTTTGCCCAGACTTTTCGTTTGTTGAGCTTTCCGTATTTTTGGTATTTGACACGAATGGCATAATGTTTTGTAGGGCTTAATCCTAAAGTTTGCCAAGCTTTTAAATCTTCTTTATGATTGAGCATTTGGACAAACTCTGTTTCTTGGAGTTTACCCAAATTGATTTTGGCTATTTTATAGATGTCTTTTTTGAGACTTCCCCATTTAAGTTGAATAAGCCCTCGTTTTTTTTCAGATTTCTTTTTTCCTTTTAGATTACGGTTCCAAGCCTGAAAAGTAAGTTTACCAATGTGCAGTACACCTCTAGCCTTATGTGTACTAACCCAGTCGAGTACTTCAGAACTTTTACAAACAACTCCCTTTTTTACCGTACCGTAGTAAATAAATTCAGCCGAAGAGCTAGATTTAATTCCTTCAATAAGAAAACGTTTTATCAATGGGGTTTTGATATTGTCAAAATAGTCTTGTATCTCTTGAATTAATTTTGGGTTTCTTTTTTTAAATTTTCTTGATTTAATTCGCTCTTTAATTTTACCTTTTCCATTAGCCGTACCATCTGCCCAAATGAAACGTTGTATATTTTCTTTTAATATACTTGTTAAGTTATGCTCTTTTTCCAAAAAATCTAAGAAACTTTCCATTGGCTCTTGATGAATACTATTGCCTTTTCCCATTTTGACAGAATAGTTATGCGTTTCATTGCCAATCTTAATTTGAATGTCACTCTTGTTTGACCCAGCTTTTAAGCTACAAGTGATGATTTTGTCATATTTTTTAAAACTTTGCTTAATAATTTTTTGTAAATTATGATTTAATTGATGAAAATATTTATGATTCAAAGCTTTGATGAGTTTTTTTTCATTTTTGAAACCATTGTTTTTCATGCTTAAAGACCTTTGCAGCGTATATAAGTAACAGATATTAACGATATATAGTATAATAAATGCTTCTTTGTATATTGTATAATATAAATTATAATATAAGATTTATATTTTAATAAATTTTTAAAAATATTAGGTTTTTTATAGCTTTACTGTCAATTAGTTGCTATAATCTTCCTATGAGAGTTACATTATTTTTCCCTTTTTTTAGTAGCTCTCATACGATGACTTTTAACTTCATATATTTTCCCTCCCTATTTCCCTAGACTCTTTAGAAGAGACTGTTAAGAGTTATCAAAATTTAAAATAACTTCAAAACTTCCAACTATTTTGTTATAATAATATAAACTAGAATAGACAGGAAAGCATATTGAAATATCTTATAAATTTTATAGAAGCAAAAAATGTTAGCAAAGCAAAAATTTTCCCTCATTTAAAATGTACACGGCAAGAAGCAAAAATTTTACAATATATCTCAAGACGTTTTGTAAAAGGCATTGAAGAGACAGCTGTGCTTGATATTTTACAAGACAATTTTGAGTATGAAAGCTATGATTACTTGAACTACTTATCGGTGATTAAAAAGCTCATGGATATGGGGTGGATTGTCCAAATTTCTTTTGGACAAGTCAAAGTACAAGAAATTTCACAACTTGAAGTCTTAAATACTTCAGTTGCTCCAACCATGAGTCTACTTCGTTTGCTTGAAGAGGGTTCCTTAGAAATTTCTTTACCAGACATCAAACCTTATACGGACCATTTAGAGTATTTGCAAGACCAATTTGATGTTATTGATCTGATACAGAAAATGTCTTCTTCCAAACAAGGGTTTTTAGATACTTCTTTAAGTGTAGGGCGTTTAAAAAGTAAGTTGGTTTTACTTTCACAGCGTATTGTTGAACGTCTTAAAATTACGGAAGAACCCATCGTTGTAGAAGAATTTTTTAAGGAGCATGAATTTGATGAAAAAGAACAACGTATTTTTTTAGCCCTTTTAAAAGAAGAATATTCAGGAGGAGAGGGTCAGCTTCGAGACATGAACACACTTATTGAGTTGATTTCAGTAGATGAGTATGACAAGATTCGTAATCGCTCACTACTTGAAGATGGCTCAAAGTTGTTGAATAAAAAAATTATTGATTATGAAGAAATCCTCAATATGTTTGGGGGAATTTCCCGTTCTTTTTACTTGCAAGAAGACATTTTACAAAAGATAATTCACCCCAACAAAAAGAAAAAAGTTACCAAGTTAAAACTCGATAAATTGGTAGAAGAACAAGAGCTATTTGAGTACTTAGAACCATCAACTGATTTAAGTGATGTAGTGCTTCATCCTAAAACACGTGAAGTTTTAAATACCCTCATAAAACAAGTAGACAAAGATGTATTTGCAAAGTTAAAAGCTTGGGGCTTGAAAGACAAACGTAAAGGCATTGATGCAAGGATTATCTTTTATGGTCACCCTGGAACAGGTAAAACCATGACAGCTGTGTCTTTGGCTAAAACACTAAAACGTCCTATTTTGTCTTTTGATTGTTCTAAGATTTTGTCCATGTATGTGGGGGAGAGTGAAAAGAATGTGCGTAAAATCTTTGATGATTTTAAAACATTAAGTAAAAAAGCAAAAGTTGACCCTATTTTACTCCTTAATGAAGCTGACCAATTTTTAAGTTCACGAACCCAAGGAGCAGGAAGCTCTGCTGATAAAATGCATAACCAGATGCAAAATATTTTCTTGGAACAGATAGAGCAGTTTGAGGGAATTTTAATAGCGACTACAAACTTATTGACCAACATAGACAAAGCATTTTCAAGACGATTTAACTACAAAATAGAGTTTAAAAAACCAGGAAGAAAACAGAGAAAACGCCTTTGGCACTTTATGTTGCCTGAAAATGCAGACTATGAAGAGGGATTTGAAGTCGATGAGTTAGCTAAACATGAGTTGACAGGGGGGCAAATAAATCTTATCGTCAGAAATACAGCGTATGCTGTGGCTGTTAGAGATGAAAGTGTTTTCTCTATGCAAGACTTTATTGGTGAAATTGAAAAAGAGATGGGTACGAGTTTTG
>CAZHYX010000277.1:0-4213 GCA_964536675.1 uncultured Flavobacteriaceae bacterium | reverse complement strand
CTTTTTCGTCGGAAGTATATAAAACAACAATATTTTTATCTTTATCGGTTTGTGATGGCTTTATTTTTTCGATTAATTCTTCAAAAGTAAAATAGGTGTCATCTACTGTTGGATATAAAGCAAATTTTTGTGCTGCTTTGAAGAATTTTTCTTCTGATAACATTCCGTATTCAATCACAATTTTAATGTCATTCCATTTCTTTTCAAAGTTTTCTCTGTCTTTTTTGAAAAGCGATTTTAATTTATCACCAACTTTTTTTGTGATGTAACTTGCAATCTTTTTTACTTCGCCATCTGCTTGTAAATAAGACCATGAAACATTTAATGGTATATCTGGCGAATCTATAACGCCACGTAACATTTGTAAAAATTCTGGCACAATACCTTCAACATTATCGGTTACAAATACCTGATTTTGATATAATTGAATTCTATCTTTTTGAGCATCTAAATTATTGGTCAACTTAGGGAAATATAAAATTCCGGTTAAGTTAAACGGATAGTCAACATTCAAATGAATATTAAACAAAGGTTCTTCAAACTGCATCGGGTATAATTCTCTATAAAAAGAATTATAATTTTCTTCTTTTAAACTTTTGGGAGATTTGGTCCAAGCAGGATTCGGATTATTAATGATATTATCAACCGTAATCATTTTTTGATCTTCGGTTGTTTCTTTGCCTTCTTTATCCTTTGTAGTTTTAGGAGTGTGTTTTGGATCTGCTATTTCCTTCGTTCCGAATTTAATCGAGATAGGCATAAACTTGTTATACTTTAGCAATAATTCTCTTATTCTGCCTTCTTCTAAAAACTCGGTAGAATCATCATCAATGTGCAATACAATTTCTGTACCTCTATCTTTTTTGTCAGCTGTAACCAAACTAAACTCAGGCGAACCATCACAGGTCCAATGCACAGCTTTACTTCCTTTTTTATACGATTTTGTAATAATTTCTACTTCTTTTGAAACCATAAAAGATGAGTAAAAACCAAGTCCGAAATGACCAATAATACCAGCATCATCAGCTTTTTTATCTTTAAACTTTTCTAAAAAATCTTCTGCTCCAGAAAAAGCAATTTCATTGATATATTTTTTCACCTCTTCTTCAGACATACCAATACCATTATCAATAATACTAATTGTTTTAGCGTCTTTATCAATTTTTACTTCTAATTGTAAGTTGTCTACTTTCCCTTTGTATTGACCTACTGAAGCCAAATGTTTTAATTTTAATGTTGCATCTGTTGCATTTGAAATCAATTCTCGTAAAAAGATCTCATGATCTGAATACAAGAATTTTTTTATTAGTGGAAATATGTTTTCAACCGAGACATTGATTGTTCCTTTAGCCATAATATATAGTTTTAAATTTTGTTTAACTAAATAGTACTTGTCAAAAAAAATACCAAAGCTAATAAAATGACAAGATGGCACAAAAAAACCGCCTGAAGGCGGTTTTATCATTAATTTGAAGCAGTTTTTTTAGGCTTCTTTTTGTTTTTTACATACTTTTCAAGCCACTGATCTTGTTCCCACAATAAATGTAAAATACTTTCTTTGGCACGATAACCATGACTTTCTTTTGGTAACATTATCAAACGAACAGTGGCTCCTAATCCTTTTAAAGCATTAAAGTAGCGCTCACTTTGCATAGGATATGTCCCTGAATTATTGTCAGCTTTTCCATGAATTAGTAATAATGGAGTTTTCATTTTATCTGCGTGCATAAATGGTGACATGGTATAATACACTTCAGGGGCTTCCCAATAATTTCGTTCTTCACTTTGAAAGCCAAAAGGAGTTAACGTCCTATTATAGGCACCACTTCTAGCGATACCAGCAGCAAACAAATCGGAATGCGACAATAAGTTGGCGACCATAAAAGCGCCATAACTATGCCCACCTACTGCGACCCTATCTCTATCTATATAGCCCATTCTATCTACAGCATCAATAGCTGCTTTAGCATTAGCAACCAATTGTTTTCTAAAACTATCATTTGGCTCTTCATCACCCTCACCTATAATCGGAAATGCTGCATCATCTAATACAACATACCCTTTAGTGACCCAATATAATGGTGAAGCCCAATATGGGTATGTAAATTCATTAGGGTTTTGAGTACTTTGAGATGCACTTGATTTATCTTTAAACTCACGGGGATAAGCCCATAAAAGCATAGGTATTTTTTCTTTTTTGGTCTTATCATAACCAACTGGTAAATAAAGAGTTCCTGTAAGATCTAAGCCATCTCCTCGTTTATAATTAATCACTTCTTTGTGTACATTTTGTATACTTGTAAACGGATTTTGAAAGTTTGTAATCTGTTTTAATTTATCCCTTTTAATATTTCTAAAATAATAATTTGGGTATTCATTTTTTGATTCTATTCTAACTAATAACCTCTTATTCTTAACATCGTAATCTCTTAAATCTTCTAACTTGTCCTTTAAATTTGATTGATATAGTCTACTTTTCTTTTGTGTTTTAAGATTCACTTTATCAACAAAAGGAAATTTTCCCTTTTTAGAAAAACCATCACCAATAGTAAACATATTATCACCGTCTAAAGCTAAAACATAAGAACCAAATTGATTTCGCTTTGTTACTGGCTGGCCCGGATCGCTATACACATCCTGATAATTTCTGTCGTTAATAATCTTTGCTTTTTGAGATACATTTGAAGGATTAAACACATATGTTTTTGTATTTCTATTATTCCACCAATAATCTTGAGCTATAGCTAATTCATCATTTCCCCATTCAATATTATAAAATCGATTTTTAGTTTTTAATAGGTTTTTAGGCTTCCCGTTAAAAGGGGCTTCCAATTCAAAAATCTCATCTCTGTATTCTACTTCATTCTTAGGATCGCCTCCATCCAATGCTTCAGCATAAACCAAGATAGCTGGTTTGTCTGAACGCCAAGATAGATTTCTTTTTCCTTTACGAACAGCCATAAACCCTTTAGGTCGATCTTCAATTAAAGGAACTTCTAAAACGGTTTGTACCTTTACACCATCTTTAGTATAAATAGTCGTTTCAGATGGAAATCTACGATATGGCACCAAGTAGGAAAATGGCTTTTTAATAGTGTTCACCATGACATATTCTCCGTCTGGTGAAAAACTGATATTACCATACATCTTACTTGCCATCCAAGGAGTAACTTTTCCGTTAAGGTCAACTTTATACAATTCTGACAAAGCTAGTTGTTCAAAATTATGCTCATCATTTTTATTCTTCAATAAATCTTGATAGGTTCTATTTTGTGCTTTTTTACCATCGTTTGTTGAAATTGTTGGTCCCGATGGTACGCTTGTCACTGTATTTATAAGTGGTTGTTTATCTTTTGACACCATCTTAACTAGCATACTGCTACTATCTTCAAACCAATTAATAACATCTCGCATATTAGCATTTACATTGGCGTCTGTTAACTTCTTTACTTTGGCATCAGCAGTATGTAATACCCAAACTTCTACACCTTTTAAAGTTGTATTTGTAAATGCCATTTTTTGTTGATCTGGTGACCAATTAAAATTTGCCAATCGAGCATTTTCTGGCAGACCCTGAACATCTTGTACATGTTTGCCTGAAAGGTTTCTAACTTTTATATTATTATAGTAGTTGGTTCTACTACCAATATTAGTTTTAGGATTGATTCGCAATCCTGCCAATCTTAATTCTTCCTCAGAAAGTTCTTGAATAGTTTTAAAAGTATTTCTATATCGTAAAATCATCATGCTATAATCATCATTCATTAAAACTGAAGGCGCTAATGGTGCATTTACTAGTTCTAAAATTTCTGCTGATGGTTTCTGATAGGTTAAATTTTCTTGAGTAAATCCTGTAAATACGAATAAAAAGAATAATAATACAAGGCTTAATTTTTTCATCTGTAGTAATTTTAGTGTTAAAGGATTGCTAAGTTACTAATAATTATGCTTTTGCTCTTTACTATACATTTACTATTCTATGCATAATAATTTATCTATATTTGAATAAGAAAACAATTAACATAAAGATGTACAATTCAAAAATTACAGGTTTAGGCTATTATGTTCCTGACAACGTTGTTACTAATGATGATTTATCTAAATTAATGGATACTAATGATGAGTGGATTCAGGAAAGAACTGGTATAAAAGAACGTCGTTGGATACCAAAAGGTGGTGAAGATTCTTCTGCCACTATGGGTGTAAAAGCTGC
>CAZHYX010000276.1:0-4221 GCA_964536675.1 uncultured Flavobacteriaceae bacterium | reverse complement strand
GATGATAAAGATGATAATATTGATAGCGATTTTGAATCGGCAACAGATGTATTTTCAATAACTTCTTTATACGGTTATAAATTAAGTGAAAAATGGGCAGTATCTACGTTGGGAGAGTACAGAACAACAATTATAGATAATTTTAATGACCCAGGCTATCTTGATCTTGGTATTGGTTTTACTTGGACACCTATTGCAGATATGGTCGTTGTAATTCATCCTTTGAATTATAACTTTGTATTTAGTAGTGGAGATGATGTTTTTGAATCTTCATTAGGTGCTAAAATAGTGGCTGATTACACCAAAAAAATAGGTGCAGTAAATTTTAAAACAAACTTATCAATGTTTCAGAGTTATAAAAGCGCTGATTTTTCAAATTGGCAATGGACAAACTCATTTGGTTATACACTTTGGAAAAAGATTGGTGTAGGGTTTGAATTTGGATTAAGAGATAATAAACAAGAAGCTCTAAATAATGCTTTAGGCTTTGACCCTTTACCGACTCCAACACCAACATTTGATAACGTTGATAATAAACTACAATCATATTGGATGCTTGGATTGAACTATGCTTTTTAAAATAACAACTCTAAAAAAGGAGTTCTCTAGTTTAGAGAGTTCCTTTTTTGTATTTTAGCAATTAAATAGCGTACAGATGACTTTATTGGTTTTATATGGAATAACATCTATTTTCTTTTCTTTTATATGTTCAATTCTTGAGGCTGTTTTACTAAGTGTTACCCCAACATTTATTAATATAAAAAAGAAAGAAGGTAAAATATATGCTGATGCTTTAGAAAAATTAAAAAAAGATGTTGACAAACCACTTATAGCTATTCTTACACTAAATACAGTTGCACATACCGTTGGAGCAATATTAGTAGGTGTACAAGCAGAAAAAGCATTTGGTTCTGGCAATAATATAGTTGGTATAGTTTCAGCAGTTATGACCGCTTTAATTTTAGTAATCTCTGAAATAATTCCTAAAACTATCGGTGCCACTTATTGGAAAGAATTAGTTGGAGTTTCAACAAGGGCTTTAACAGTATTGATATTTATGTTCAAATGGACAGGAGTTATTTGGATACTACAATTATTTACAAAACTTTTTGGTAAAGGCGCTCATGGTAAAAGTGTATTAAGTAGAGAAGATTTTCATGCAATGACCGATATTGCCCATGAAGAAGGTGTTTTCAAAGAATCTGAATCTAAAGTAATCAAAAACTTGTTGAATTTTAAAACCATTTTAGTTAAAGATATTATGACACCACGAACAGTTTTAAAAATGGCGTCTGAAGATCAAAATATAAAAGACTTTTTTGATAAAAATAAAGACTTACAATTTTCAAGAATTCCTATTTATAAAGAGAATAGTGATGATATTACGGGTTATATTTTAAAAGACGATGTGTATAGAAATGTTGCTGAAGACAATAATCAGATAAAATTAATTGACTTAAAACGTGAACTGTTAGTCGTTAATAGAAATGTGCCAATACCTAATTTATTTGAAGAATTTATTCAAGAAAAAGAACATATTTCTTTAGTTATAGACGAATATGGCTCAATTAGCGGATTGGTAACTATGGAGGATGTTATAGAAACATTACTAGGCTTAGAAATTATGGACGAAAGCGATACAGATTCTGATATGCAACAATTGGCTAGAAAGAATTGGCAAAAACGCGCAAAACGTTTAGGAATTATGGATGAAGATTAGTTGAATATGTCATTGCGAGGAACGAAGCAATCTATTAGAAGAAACAGATTGCCACAGCAAATTTTTAATTTGCTTCGCAAAGACGAATCATTCATATTCCTGATACAAGAAATCATTATACGGGAAACGAGTAATATGAATTTTTTTTACAGCTTCAAAAACAGTATCCTTAAATTCATCTAAATTTTCTTTGCTTAAGGCAGAAATAAATAGACAATTATCGTCCAATTTCGCCATCCATGTTTTTTTCCAGTCTTCTAATGTATAATTTGCTTTTGTTCTTTCAGTAACTAAATCATCTTCGTCAATAGTCTCATACCTATAATTATCAATTTTATTAAAGACCATTAAAGTAGGCTTATCAGCACTCTTTATTTCATCTAAAATTTTATTTACAGAATCAATATGTTCTTCAAAATTAGGGTGTGAAATATCAACTACATGTAATAATAGATCAGCTTCACGTACCTCGTCTAGTGTTGACTTAAACGAGTCTACCAATTGCGTAGGTAATTTCCTAATAAAACCAACTGTATCAGATAATAAAAACGGAATATTTTTAATAACCACTTTTCTAACCGTTGTATCAAGTGTCGCAAAAAGCTTGTTTTCGGCAAAAACCTTGCTTTTACTAACCACATTCATTAATGTAGATTTACCAACATTGGTATATCCTATAATAGCAACTCTTACCATTTTACCTCTATTACCCCGTTGTACAGCCATTTGCCTATCAATTACCAAAATTTTCTTTTTTAATAAAGCAATTTTATCACGTACAATACGCCTATCCGTTTCAATTTCAGTTTCACCGGGACCACGCATACCAATACCACCTCGTTGTCTTTCAAGGTGAGTCCACAATCCGGTTAATCTCGGTAATAAATATTGATATTGAGCCAACTCTACTTGGGTTCTGGCATAACTTGTCTGTGCTCTTTGGGCAAAAATATCAAGAATTAAGGTAGTTCTATCTAAGATTTTACATTCTAATATCTTTTCAATATTTTTTTGTTGACCGGGTGTCAATTCATCATCAAAAATAACAGAACTAATATCATTAGCTTCGATAAATTCGTTTACTTCTTCTATTTTACCAGTACCAATAAATGTTTTTGGATTTGGGGTATCAATTTTTTGAGTAAACCGTTTTATAACTTCACCTCCAGCGGTATATGTAAGAAACTCTAACTCGTCTAAATATTCTTTAGACTTCTCTTCATTTTGCCCTTGGGTGATAACGCCAATTAAAACAGCCTTTTCAAAATCTAAGTTCTTTTTTTCAATCATTAGGCAAAGATAGCAATTAGATTATTGCTTATTTCTACTATTATTAGACTTTATATGCTTTTATTTATAGATGAAGCTATACATACTATACAGTATTCTATTAAATTATAAATAATACATATTTATCTAAAAATCAATATATTATAATTATTATTTTCTTTTTTTATACCATATAGTATGTTTTTAAGGATTATATTTCTTCGTTATTTTTATAAAATATGATTCAAATAACCATTTTATCATGAATTTCGTACTTTCGATGTCTCAAAATAATTTACATTGAACGAAATTTCTAATCCAAATAATAATTACACAATTGCATTTTATAATCTGGAGAATCTATTTGATACCTATGATGATCCTGATACGATGGATGATGATTTTACGCCTGAAGGAAAAAAAAAGTGGAATGCTAAACGTTATCATAGAAAACTAAAAAAATTAAGTTCAGTTATTTCTCATATAGGAACTGATACTAGTTTCACCGCACCTGTAATTGTTGGATTAGCAGAAGTTGAAAACTCACAAGTGGTCGAAGACCTGATAAATACAGACGAGCTAAAAGAGTTTAATTACGGAATTGCACATTTTGATTCGCCTGATGAACGAGGAATTGACGTTGCTCTAATTTATCAAAAAAAATATTTTGAATTTATTGATTCAGAAACAGTAACATTATACCTGTATAAAAAAAATGGTAAGAGAGATTGTACTAGAGACGTACTTTTAGTTAAAGGAAAACTAAATGGTGAATTTATTCACTTTATGATCAACCATTGGCCTTCAAGACGTAAAGGAATTAAAGAAACAGAAGAGAGCCGTATTAAAGCAGCTACCTTAAACCAAGAGATTATTACTAGAATTAAGTTAGATACTGAAAACCCTAAAATTATAATTATGGGCGATTTTAATGATGGTCCGAAAAGTATTAGTATAAAACAGCATCTAGTTACAGACGAGTTTTACAATCCGTTTGAGACGATTATTGATGAAGGTAGAGGTAGTTTAAAATATAATGAAGATTGGTTTTTATTTGATCAAATTATTTTTAGTCGAAACTTTTTTAAAAAGCAACATAAAAAACATGTTTTTAAACAAGCAGAAGTTTTTGATGACCATTTTTTAAAAGAGTGGAAAGGTAAACGAAAAGGAAAACCATTTAGAACCTATATTGGTAAATGGCATCAAGGCGGGTTTAGTGACCATTTTCC
>CAZHYX010000275.1:1325-4224 GCA_964536675.1 uncultured Flavobacteriaceae bacterium | reverse complement strand
AAATAGTTGCTAAACATTATGGTAAAACTATTCATATACAGAGTTTACGTGATCTAGCAGAAACTACAAGAGAAGGAAGTAGTTTATTAGATTTAAGTGAAGCCGCTGAAAAAACATAAAGATGATTAAAAAGTTTTCACTTATAAAGTTTGGGCTACATAAAGGGTAGCTTTTATAATTGAAAGGATCATTTTTTTGACGACAATTAATTAAAATTTAATGTGTAAATATAATCTTCTCGCGAAAGATAGACTGAAACCTTGACAGTCTCAAAATGTTCAAGGCAATATATATTTAATATTTTTATTATGAAAAAATTAGCAAATTTAAAAGATGCGAAAGCATTAAACAAAAAGGAACAAAAAAATATTAGTGGTGGTGCAGGGTCTGGTTCTAAATCTTGTAGTACTATTTGTATCAATGGTAGTTATGGACAACGATGTAATGTACATGCTAATTGTCCAAATGTTTTAGATGGGATGTGTGACGGTAATGGGGGTTTTTATTACTTATAATCAATTTTATACCTCTTCATTAAATGAAGAGGTATATTTACCTTCCTCATTCTTTTTTTTATCCTAAAAATGTGAATTATATAACTTCATTAAGAATCAATATAACTCATTACAGTTCTAACACTTTCAAATAATTATTCTTGAAACCAAAATTCCCACATTACAAACAAGCCGAATCAAAAGATTGTGGTCCTACTTGTATAAAAATAGTTGCTAAACATTATGGTAAAACTATTCATATACAGAGTTTACGTGATCTGGCAGAAACAACTCGTGAAGGAAGTAGTTTATTAGGTTTAAGTGAAGCCGCTGAAAAAACAGGATTTCATACCATTGGTGTAAAAGTGAATTTTGAAAAACTATTAGAAGTACCCTTACCCTGTATAGTACATTGGAATAAAAACCACTTTGCAGTACTTTACAAAATAAAGAGCCCATCTGCCTTCGGTATCTCCCCAAAGGGGAGAGGGAAAAAAGAAGAGACTATATACATCTCTGACCCGGCACATGGTAAACTACAATACACCAAAGCACAATTTATAAAACATTGGATAGGTAATAATGCCGACGAAACTACAGAAGAAGGAGTAGCTTTACTGATAGAACCCACCCCGAAATTTTATAATGATGACTTAGAAAATGAAGAAGATATTAAATTTGATTTCAAATTCATTTCAAAATACCTATTTCGATATAAAAAGTTTATTATTCAATTAGCCATAGGTTTATTGGCAGGTAGTTTATTACAACTTATCGTTCCGTTTTTAACACAAAGCATTGTTGATGTTGGTATTCAAAACCAAGATATTAATTTTATCTATTTGATCTTATTTGCACAACTCTTTCTATTTTTTGGTAGAACAGTACTAGAAGTGATTAGAGGGTGGATACTATTACATTTAAGTACTCGAATTAATATCTCATTAATTTCTGATTTTTTTATCAAATTAATGAATCTGCCCATCTCCTTTTTTGATACCAAGATGACAGGTGATCTTTTGCAACGTATCAATGACCATAAGCGAATAGAAAAAATATTGACCACTTCCTCTTTAAATGTATTATTCTCAATGTTTAATTTGGTTATTTTCGGATTGGTATTAGGCTATTACAGTCTTCAAATTTTCACTATTTTTTTAATAGGAAGTGTACTGTATTTTGGATGGGTATTATTCTTTTTTAAAAGAAGAAAAGATTTAGACTATAAACGTTTCTCTGAAGTAAGTCAAGAACAAAGTAAGGTGATTGAACTCATCAATGGTATGCAAGAAATCAAATTGCATAATGCAGAACGTCAAATGCGTTGGAACTGGGAGTTTGTACAAGCACGTCTATTTAAAGTAGGTATAAAAAGTTTAGCACTCGAACAAACACAATCCGTAGGATCTTCATTTATCAATGAACTAAAAAATATTTTAATAACCGTACTATCAGCCAAATTAGTTATAGATGGTGAAATTACGTTGGGTATGATGATGGCTATTTCATATATCGTAGGTCAATTAAATGCACCTGTTACACAACTTATAGCTTTTTTAAGAGATGCCCAAGATGCTAAGATATCACTAGATAGATTAGGTGAAATTCATAATAAAGAAGATGAAGAAAAATCAGGTGAGCAAAAAATTATAACTATTCCTGAAAATGCAGATATCCATTTAAAAAATGTTTCCTTTAGATATATTGGCGGATTAGAACCTGTTATAAAAGACTTACATCTAACAATTCCTGCAAACAAAGTAACAGCTATAGTTGGTGTTAGTGGTAGCGGAAAAACCACACTGATGAAATTATTATTAAAATTTTATGACCTTGACAAAGGCGATATATCAGTAGATAGTCATAACCTTACAAATATTGCACAAAAAGCATGGAGAGCATATTGTGGTGTGGTGATGCAAGAAGGTTATATTTTTAATGATACCATTGCAAAAAATATTGCTGTTGGTGATGACTTTGTAGACCATAAAAAATTAATTCATGCTACCATTGTCGCCAATATAAAATCATATATTGATGAATTACCACTAGGTTTTAATACAAAAATTGGATTAGAAGGAACAGGTTTAAGTACCGGGCAAAAACAACGTTTATTGATTGCTAGAGCCGTGTATAAAAATCCCAAGTTTTTATTTTTTGATGAAGCAACTTCAGCTTTAGATGCCAATAATGAAAAAGTAATTATGGAAAATCTAAATGAATTTTTTACTGACAAAACAGTGGTTGTTATTGCACATAGATTAAGTACCGTTAAAAATGCACATCAAATTGTTGTATTAGATAAAGGAAAAATTGTAGAAAAAGGAAATCATACAGAATTAACCAAATTAAAAGGAGAATATTATAATCTAGTTAAAAATCAATTGGAGTTAGGGAATTAACAA
>CAZHYX010000275.1:0-1225 GCA_964536675.1 uncultured Flavobacteriaceae bacterium | reverse complement strand
CCCAACTGGATGATTCGTTGGGGGAATGGACTGATATTATTCTTAATAATTGGCTTACTATTTATTTCTTGGTTTGTAAAATATCCTGATACCATTGCTGCAGAAATTATAGTGACAACTTCTATTCCTCCTGAAAAGTTATATGCCAAAAGAAGCGGTCAGTTAGATGCTATTTTGGTAAATGATAATGAAGATGTTTTAAAAAATAAAGTGTTGGCTATTTTGGAAAATTCTGCCAATTATAGAGACGTTTTACTATTAAAAAACATAATAGATACTTTAACAATAAACTATACCGATTTCTATTTTCCTTTAGAGCAATTACCAATGCTTTTTTTAGGAGATGTTGAATCTGATTTTGCCTTATTTGAACGGAATTATACCGAATATAAACTAAATAAAGAATTAAAACCATTCTCTAACGAATCATTGGCAAATGAGTTATCAATAGCCGAAGCTAGAAATAGATTAGGTACCTTAATTTCACAACAATCTTTAAACAAAAAAGAAATAGCCTTAAATAAGAAAGATTTAGAACGTTTTGAAACCCTCTATAAAAAAGGAATAATTTCGGCGCAAGAATATGATCAAAAACAATTGACTTATTTACAAGCACAACGTTCTTATAGAAGTATTAGTTCATCCATATCTCAACTAAGGGAAACCATTAATAATTCTCAAAAAAACCTGAGAGGTACTGAAATTAGAAAAACACAAGATCAGAATAGAGAATTAAAAAATGCAATCCAATCTTATAGTCAGCTTAAAAGAAGTTTAAGGAATTGGGAATTAAATTATGTCTTTCAATCTTCAATTAATGGGAAGGTTTCATTTTTGTCATTTTGGAATGAAAATCAAACAGTCAACCAAGGTGATTTGGTATTTACGATTATCCCAAAAGGAAATAATTCCTTTATAGGAAAAATAAAAGCACCGGCACAAAACTCTGGTAAAATAAAAGTTGGGCAAGCTGTTAATATTCGACTAGCTAATTATCCTTATACCGAATTTGGAATGTTAGAAGGTACTATTAAAAGTATTTCTTTGGTACCTGACAAAGATGGGTTTTATCTAATTGATGTAGAGTTACCTGAAAAGTTAATAACCACTTATAAAAAAGAAATAGCATTTAAACAAGAAATGCGGGGTACGGTAGAAATCATCACTGAAGACCTACGATTGATTGAACGTTTCTTTTATCAACTTAAAAATGTGTTTAATAAAT
>CAZHYX010000274.1:0-4238 GCA_964536675.1 uncultured Flavobacteriaceae bacterium | reverse complement strand
CACCTTACAGTTGCGAAAAATATGGGCTATGGGCTTTCAAAATTTAAAAATAAGGAAGATCGTATTTTAGAAGTTTTAGAGTTAGTGAATATGGCTACGTATAGCAACAGATACCCACATCAATTATCTGGAGGTCAACAACAGAGAATTGCTTTGGCTAGAGCATTAGCACCAAAACCTAAAATATTAATTTTAGATGAACCTTTTAGCAATTTAGATGTCATGTTACGCCTACAATTAAGAGATGAAATTTTTGATATTATCCGTAAAACAAATGTAACAGCCATTTTTGTAACACATGATACTCAAGATGCAATTGCCATATCTGATAAAATTATAATATTACAAAATGGAAATATAGTTCAAAAAGGAACAACTGAATTGTTATACAAAAACCCTATTAATAATTATGTAGCCTCACTTTTTGGTGAAATTATAAACTTTTCAAGTGATGATCTCTCTTATTTTGGGTATGACTGTAAAGAGGAAAAGAAATATGCAATCCGTATAAATCAATTCATAATTAATAAAAAAAGTGAGTATCAATTAAATATAAAAGTTGATAAAAGTATTTTTTTTGGCGAATATTATCTAAATACCGTCAAACTACCAAACGGAACCTTTCTAAATTTTTATACTAAAAATAACATATTAAATAGTACGGTTGATTTAGGGTTTAATTTAAATACCCTTTTGTCTTTTATCTAAAACCTAACTATTATAAAATAAAAATTATGCCGGAAATTGTAAAATACGCTCTAATTTATTTCACCTTAGCATTATTATTTTATAGCATTGGGGTATGGGCAGAACGTATAAAAAAAGTATTAAAACCGTGGCATTTAATCTTCTTTTGGTTGGGTTTAATTGCAGATATCTTAGGTACCGCCTATGTAAAAAAACAGGTAGGTGATGTTCTTATTTTTAATTTCCATACAATAACAGGAATGTTGGGTTTGTTTTTAATGGCAATTCATACTGTTTGGGCAACGTATATTATTATAAAAAACGACCCAAAACAATTGACTACCTTTCATAAATTCAGTCTAATCGTTTGGCTTATTTGGTTGATTCCCTACTTTACAGGTTTCTTTTCAGGGATGACGAGGTGATTTTCTCTAAAAATTATTTCTATAATATTTGGGAGTATTACCAAAATATCGTTTAAAAGCTGCCGTAAAATGAGTGGCATTTTTATATCCTATATCTTCAGCTATTTGATATATAGGTAGTTGATGGTTTTTCAGTAAATCTTTAGCTTTATTCATTTTTTCGATTGAACTGAATCTATTTACAGAATAACCAAAAACTCTTTTAAATTCTTTTTTTAATATATGTTCATTAAGAGCCATTTCTACAGACAATTGCTTTGCTGTGAAATTCTTTTGTAAATTATTCTTTATAAGCTGCTTAACCTTATATAATTTTTTTAAAATTTTACTTACTTTTATAGTATTGACATCAACATTTTTATAATTTTCAATTTGCATTGCTAATAGTTCAAATACTTTAGCTTTTAGAAATAATTTTTGAGTAATTCCTTTTAAGTTTTTAGTTTCTAAATCGTTTAAAGCTGTTAGTAATTCACTAGTAATAGGCGTAATTATATCTTTATCAGATATTTTTTTTAGCATAATATTATTTGTAAATCCATGCATTAATAAAAAATATTTTGACAATTTTATCTTAATTTCTTTAAATAGTTTACCTCCTGAAATTCTACTATAGCCTTTAAATGAATTAATATTAACAAAATATGATTCCTGATTTTCATAAAAAATATCTTCTTCTTCATTATCAAGAGATATTATTTTTTCTCCTTCTAATAAAAACGATAACTGTATATAATTATCATCACTCCTATTGTAAACAACAAGGTCATCTTCTAACTTAAACCTATTTATAATTATACAAATTGAGTCCATTTCAAAATTTATAATAGAACCAATACCAAATTTTGGCAAAATATGATACTCCTTAAAAGTAACTCCTTGGTCTTTGAGAGAATCAGTTTCAATCGCAATAAATTCTTCGACTGTTGATTTATTACTAGTCAAATCTAACACTTTGCAATTTGCAAAATCGCGTCTTTTTTTTATCATTTCGCGTCATTTAGTTTTAGTATAACTTCTTTACTTTTGTTTATATTAATTTAGACTAATTATAAATAACAAATATACTATAAAAAATAATTTCCGAAAATATTTGGGTTAGTTTATTAAACAGCCTTCATAGTTTCTAATTATGAAGGTTGTTTTTTAATAATAATAACAATTTTATGGAGCACAGAATTAAAAATATTACAAAAATAAAAAACAATCAACTCACAAAATGCGAAACATGTAATCTATATCATCTAATATTTAATAATATTTTTTTAGAGTTCTCTCCAATTGAATTTGAAAACTTTAAGCAATATATCATGCATATTGAAATAGACTTTTGGGAAGGTAAAAATTCCCACATCAATTTGATAAGAAAAATACCTATTCCCACAATGCAAGAAAACTTAGTTATCATGTTTGATAAGTGTGAAATAGAAGAATTAAAATCACTTATTTTTTGTAAAAATACCAACGAATATGAACTCTTAAAAGCTAATGCTATTGACTATTCTTCTTTACTAAACTAATAAAACATTTTGAGTTCGTTTATTCGACAGCCTTTATGGTTTCTGATTATAAGGGCTGTTTTTAACTAGAATTATTAACCAAAACCATTAAAAATGAAAAAAATTACTACGCTATTAATAATACTACTATCAATTGTCACCATGTATGGACAAAATGGAAGTATAAAAGGGAAAATTGTTACTAATGAAAAAGAACCAATACCTGGAGTAAATATTAAAATTATTAATACCACAAAAGGCACAATAACAAATGAATCTGGCGAATATGAAATTAAAAATTTAGAAGCAGGTTCTTACAAATTAGAAGTATCGTATTTAGGGTTTGAAGTACAACAAAAAAGTGTAACGCTTTCTAATGATGAAACCATCACGGTAAATTTTATTCTTCAAGAAAGCAATACACAACTTCAAGAAGTTGAAATTATTGGTAGAAAAGCCAAAACTTATAAAAACGAAGTTACTTTTGCTGCTACTAAAACAGCCACGGCAATTAAAAATGTACCACAGGCTGTAAGCTATGTTACCAAAGAAATTTTTGCAGACCAACAGGCATATCGTGTAAATGATATTGTAAAAAATGTAAGTGGTGTAAACCAATACTCTTGGTATGATGACTTCTCTTTTCGTGGTTTTAGATCTGGTGAAACCTATATAAATGGCTTGCGTGTAGTAGGTCTATTTGGACCTCAACCACTTCTTGCAAATATTGAAAGAGTAGAAATTTTAAAAGGCCCTGCCTCTGCTATGTTTGGTAATGCTAGTCCGGGAGGGACAATGAATAGAGTAACTAAAAAACCATTAGACGAAGACCGAAAAGCAATCAATTTTACCACTGGTAGTTTCAATACGCTTCGTACTACGTTAGACTTTACGGGCTCATTGAACAAAAAAAAGTCATTATTATATAGATTAAATATAGGTTATGAAAATTCAGACACATTTCGTGATTTGCAAGAGACAAAAACATATATGATAGCCCCATCTATTTCTTTTATACCAACTGACAATACAAGAATTAACTTTGACTTAGTAATACAACAATTTAATGGAAAATTAGATAGAGGGCAACCCATTTTTGGAGCAACTGCTGGTACTCCACTTGACGCTCCAAATAATACACCAATCAATTTTGCAATTGGGGCTACCAATGATTATCACAAAAGTGATGTTAACTATTTCACGCTATCTTTAAATCATAAGTTTAGTGATAAAGTTTCATTCAACTCATCCTACATGAAGTATTTTAATGAAGAAGATTTGTTTGAACATCGTACTTCCAATAAATTTGCGATAGATGCTAATGGTGATCAAATACCAACACTTATGGGAATGCGTATTTCCGCTAGAATACAAAAAAGAATTACTGATAATATCTCTAATTATTTTGTTTTTAGGCTAGGAGAGAATACTGGTATGAGTCATAAAATATTAGTAGGTTTTGATTATGCTCAACAAGCTAGACCTATTGGCGGAGCAAGTATTTGGACAGGAAGTAATGAATATTTAAGATTAGATGGTGCCGTAGGAAGATTTAAACCAGAAGATATTGCCGATTTTCAATTAGACGGAGATGGAAATCCAATACCTAATATTCCTCATTTTAATT
>CAZHYX010000273.1:2336-4289 GCA_964536675.1 uncultured Flavobacteriaceae bacterium | reverse complement strand
GATAAGAGCTGAAGCAAATTTTAGAGGAGGTAGCTCAGTTGGAGATATACCTATAAATGATATTAACAGGTTGAGAAGTAGAGCTGGTTTAGCAAATTTAGGCTCTGTTGATTTAGTAGCCATTTCTTTAGAAAGACGAAAAGAATTATGTTTTGAAGGTCATCGTAGGATGGATTTATTAAGGAATAATTTAAACCTTAGACCTAGTGGAGGTTCAGAATCAGCACCAGGAGCAAATAAAATCATATTTCCAATACCAGAAGTTGAAATACAAAACAATCCTAATATAAGCCAAAACCCTGGAAATTTTTAATAAAACTTAAAAAATCATCTCTCCTAGAACTCTAGGAGAGATGATTTTTTTACTTTAGGTTTTTATGAAATCCCTTAAAATAATCCAGCGCTTTTAATAATCTAGAACCATACCAACTAAACATTTCTCCATCTACTAAAATAAATTGACAATCAATATATTTTTTTAATTTTTCAATATGTTCTTCTTTAAAATGGAATGGTTCTGAAGGTAGAATTATCAATTCAGGTTTTAAATCATTATTTAAACCAGCTAAATATTCGATATAAACCTCAAGATACTTATCTGGAGCACTTTCGAAAATATTTTCAAATTTATTTAATTTGAGAATTTCATTAATATAATTATTACCACCAGCTACCATCCATGGTTTAGGCCAAATAAAATATGCAACTTTTTTTTGAGGGTATGTTTTGATAAAATTATTAAAACTCTCTAGTTTTAACTTGATTTTATTTACCAATTTAAGTGCTATAGGTTTATTATTAAAAATGTCTCCAAAATCAGTTACCATATTAAATAAGTCATTAAAAGTAACAATACCTGAAACATATACTGAAAAATGCTTTTCTAATTCACTAACAATATCTTCAGTATTCTCTTCTTTATTACAAATAATAATATCAGGGTTTAGTGCCGCAATTTTTTTATAGTTTACCTTTTTTGTTCCACCAACAATCTTTTTTGAGCTTTTTAAGTGTGTTGGATGTACACAATATTTAGTAATACCTACAATGTTTTCTTCTAACCCTAAATCAACTAATAATTCTGTTTGACTTGGCACTAATGAAATTATCCGTTGAGGATATTCATCTAAATATAAGTTTCTATTTAATTGGTCTTTAAATTTCAAAATTTATTTGATTTCCAAAAATATGGTGTAAATAAAATCATTACGGTAAATAGTTCTAATCTACCTAAAAGCATTAAAAATGCTGACCACCATTTGCCAATATCAGGCAAACTATTATAATTATTAACCGGACTTAGTTTACCAAATGCAGGCCCTATATTACCCAAAGATGATGCTGAACTGCCAATGGCAGTTATATAATCTAGACCCAGTATCCCAAATATTAATGCACCAAATGAAAATATAATTAAATATAAAATAAAAAAAGCCATTATATTAAATACAATGTCTTGTGATACTGGCTTGTTATTATACCGAACGAGAACTATAGCATTAGGATGGATAGATCTTTTAAACTCTAGAAATCCGTTTTTAATCATAATTATATGACGTACAAATTTAACACCACCAGCAGTTGACCCTGCTGAAGCTCCAAAAAACATTAAGAAAAAGAATAGTATTGTTAAAAATGGAGTCCAAAGTGTAAAGTCTGCTGTTACAAACCCTGTGGTGGTTATTATAGCCACAACTTGAAATATAGCATGTCTTATTGTACTTTCAAATTCGCCCAATACCATTGGATGGGCAATGAGCTGTGATTCTGTTGGTAATTGAGATACATTAGCCTTAAAATATACAACTAGGGCTACTACTATTGTTATACCAATGATATTAAATAAGTATATTTTAAATTCTTCATCATGTAATACTTTACTTATCTTTCCTTTAAAAGCAAAATAACTCAACACAAAATTTGTACCTGCTAAGATCATAAAAAAAGTAATAA
>CAZHYX010000273.1:0-2326 GCA_964536675.1 uncultured Flavobacteriaceae bacterium | reverse complement strand
TGAATTAAAGGTTGATCATTCCAATAAGCAACACTAGTATTTTTTGTTGAAAAGCCACCAGTTGACATAGTGCTCATGGAATGATTTACAGCATCAAAAACACTCATCCCAGCAAGTTTTAAAAAAACAGCTTCGGCAATTGTAAAACCAAAATAAATATACCACAATCTTTTTGCAGTATCTGTAATTCTAGGATGTAACTTATCCGCCGAAGGGCCAGGAGCTTCTGCGGCAAAAAGTTGCATACCACCAATACCTAATAAAGGTAAAACGGCTATAGTTAATACAATAATTCCCATACCACCAATCCAATGTGTGGTACTTCGCCAAAATAAAATACCTTTTGGCATACTTTCAATATCATTTAAAATAGAGGCACCAGTTGTAGTATATCCTGACATAGTTTCAAAAAAAGCGTTCGTAAAAGATGGAATTGATTCCGTAAATAAATAAGGTAATGTACCAGATAGTGACATGAAAACCCACCCTAAAGTCACAATAATATAACCTTCACGTTTTTTAACTTCCTTTTTAAACCCTTTAGTGGCAAATCGAAATAATAAGCCGATAATTATAGTAACTAAACCTGCAAATAATATTCCTTTACTCGAACCATCTTTATAAAAATAGCCAATACTACTAGAGATAAACATAAATAAACCATTAAAGATGAGTAGAAAGCCCATCATTTGAAAAATAATTTTTATGTTTAAACTTTTCATTTACCAGTTACCTGTTTTGTAGTACAAGGGTTAATCAAAAAACTTTTCAATTTTATTTACATCTTCGGTTAAACAACAAACTACCACTTTGTCACCAGTTTGAATTTGAAAATCTCCTAATGCAATATAACCTTTGCCATCTCTAATAACACCGCCTATGGTTGCTCGAAGAGGGAAATTTAATTCTCTAATAATTTTATGGGTAATTTTTGAATCTTCACGAACTTGAAACTCCAAAATTTCGGTATCAAGGTTGTTAAGTGTTGCAATTTCTAATACATCACCTTTTCTTATATGTTTAAAAATACTATTGGCAGCTAATAGTTTTTTGTTAATAATAGTGTCTATACCAATTGAGTGCGAAAGTTTAGAATAATCTACATTTTCTGCGAGAGCTATAGTTTTACCCACATTTTTAGATTTTGCTACTAAGCAAGTCATAATATTGGTTTCGGAGCTGCCAGTCGCACCAATAAATACATCCATTTCTTCAATATTCTCTTCCTGCAATAGTTCAATATCTCTACCATCTCCTAAAACTACTAATGCATTTGGCAATTCATCAGCCAATTCAAATGCTTTGGCTTTATTTTTTTCTATAATTTTTATATTCATTTTTTTATCACAAAGCTCTTTAGCAGTTCTTTTACCAATTGAGCTACCACCTATAATCATGACATTATGGACTTCTTTTTTAATTTTACCGATAAGTTTATACAATTCGTTTACACCTTCTTTAAGCGTAATAAAATAGGCTAAATCACCTTTTTTAAAAACAGTATCACCACGTGGAATTTCAATATCATCTGAATTTTTTCCTTGAATAGCAATTGGCATAAAGTGTAATTTAGGAAAAGTGGCTGCAGCTTCTTTTATTGACATTCCTACAAAAGGCGCAGTTTTAGACAAAATGATACCTAACATACTTAATTCACCTTGTTCAAACTCATGCATATGGTTAAATGCGACTTGATTGAGCAACGTTTTTATCTCATTAGAAGCTAACTCTTCAGTTGAGATTAATACGTCTATACCAAATTCAGAAAAATTGATTTCATCCTTATTATCAATAAATTCAGAGTTATTAATTCTGGCAATAGTACGTTTAGCACCCAGTCTTTTTGCTAAAACGCAAATAGTAATATTTACGGTTTCATTAGAAGTAACGGCAATTACCAAATCTGTATTGATAACATTGGCATCTTTTAATATTGAAATAGACGTAGCATTACCCTTCATTGTCCGTATGTCTAAACGTGTATCAGCATGCGTTAGGCGTTCCTTTTTCTCATCAATTAGTGTAATTTCATGTGATTCAAAAGATAGTAATTTCGCTAAATGGAAACCAACCTCACCTGACCCGGCAATAATTATCTTCATTAAGATTTTACTTTAAAGTGCTAACAAATGTATTATTTTTTTGGCTTCATGTTGTTTGTAGAGGATAATAATTTTTAAATCACAAAATCCAATATGCAAATAACAAATATACATCTAGAATCAATTTCAATCCCGAATTCTCAGGACAAACAGGAAAATTATATGGTACAAAGCAGTTATATTAATTTAAATAATTACCCTGGACCAGGAACTTATACTCCAAA
>CAZHYX010000272.1:3012-4306 GCA_964536675.1 uncultured Flavobacteriaceae bacterium | reverse complement strand
AAATATCCCAGAGTGTTTATTCCTTCATTCAATATTCAGTACTTGGGTCATCAAATTTCCGTTTTACTTAAAATTCATAATTTGAAACTATCATTTTCTAAAGTGTTGTATCCAAATACAATCATCCAGAGAATCATTGCATTTGTATAGCCTAAAATATGTACGCTCCACTCTCTTATTGTTTAACCAAAAGTTCATGAGGTCTTTTTAACATCTTACTTCTATTCAATATTAGTACTATGTTATTGAGTTTTGATACGCCATAAGCCTCACCAAATATATGTTTAAATTGATATTAATTACAATTAGCTGGTACATCTTGAACATCACTTTCGGTTTTGATAATCTTATCTAAGTTTACTGTACCTTTTAGCGTAATAACTATAGAGTTTGGTTCAATAGAAGTGATGACACCATTAAATTTATTAAAGTAAAACAGCGTTCTAATCTCTTCGCCTGTTAATGGAGTGTTTGTAGAAGAATCAACACCTTCAACACGCAAACGTTGCGCAAAATTAACTTTAGTGTTTGGATAAAACTGGTATACGTCATAAACTAAAGATGCTTTTCCTGATGGAACGGAGACTGTGCGTTCTGATGATAGCGTAGTAACTTCCTCATTACTCTGATCTTGCCAATTAGAATTTTCTGATGTAGATGACCAACTATGGGAATATCCAGCTGTTAAAGACATTTCATAGCTACCACCTGTGCCAAAAAATTTAGCTTCAAATCCAACGCTCACAGTTGCTGAAATATCTACAGTATTTGATGTACTCATTGATAATTTTTCTTCCCAGCCAACAGTTCTTGAGTTTGACTCACTTGTGTTTACACCAACGGTTTGGCTTAATGAACCGCTACCACAATTGGTGAGTGTACTATTAAAACTGAATCCTGTTTGAGCTTCTGGTAGGATGGGTTCTAAAAATGAGGTACCAATATTGGTGACGTTCCATTCGACACTAGTTGAAACAACACGCCAAGTGCGTAGTTCTGCATAAACAGTATTGCCATTACGAGTATTCAAGACCCAATTACTTGCAGATAAACCAAACCCAGGAAGTTGATCTATTCTATCATTAGCTTGACCAACATTTCTTATAATATAACTCCCATCATCCGTTTGTTGAAATTTAAATTTAAAAAAATCATAGTCAACATCACTTTGGATACTACTAAAGCTATTTTCTTCGCTTAGTGCTGGACCTCTGTGCCCTCCTCGGAAATTACTAACATTAATTAAGAGTAGTTTTACTCGAATAAATTTTCCAGTTTCTTCATGACGAATAGC
>CAZHYX010000272.1:0-2987 GCA_964536675.1 uncultured Flavobacteriaceae bacterium | reverse complement strand
CGCCTGGAATGGGAATAAATGAGAAACCCCTATCTGGTTCGTCACCATTGAATTCAGTAGTGTTTGCCGTAATAACTTGGTCAAACCCATTTGCACTCAAATATCTCCAAGCAAAGTTATCTGGATTTCCATCAGCATTCATGCTTTGTATGTAATAGGTGGTGCCCGCACTTAAAGTTAAGGTCTGGTTTTCTGTGGTTTCTGGTAAGGTGCCAGCATTAGCTGTTCTAACATTTGGATTAGATTGAAATGAAACAGTAGAAGTTGCTTCAGTGAAAATTATAGTTCCATTCACATCTTTATATTCTGGTGTTATTTGAACACCGCTAGTGAGTTCATTTTTTGCTTCTTCACTTAAGCCTTCTAAAGGAATTTTTAACTGTCCTAAAAATGAAAATTCATCTATAGGAACCGTTTGTGTATAATTGCCACTATTGGCATTAACATTAATGGTAACTTGCTTAGGCTTATAACCTTTTCGGGCTATTGGTCTGGCGTCAAGTATAACTCCAATTTCTCCTTTAAACTCTTCAAAGTTATCTGCAGTTATTTGCCCATCAGTTTCAATGATTTCACCTGTAGTATTATTTGGAGGTGGTGTGATACCTTCTTCGCTACAAGCAAATACTAAAATACTAATAACTGTTAACACTAATAACTTCTGAAATTTTAATACATGTTTCATAATACACTAATTTTTATGGTTTTAATAATAGTTTTTTGTGTGGCTTGCCCAAAGATTTACAGATATTTCGAGCAAGTCACCACAAAAACGGTATTGTCAACTTAATGATAGGGCAAACATAAATGCTTGATTTTAAGAATCAAAAAAAACGCTGGGTACAAAAGGGGTACATAAAAAAACACCTGTAATTACAGGTGTTTTGAAAGGTTTAGCAATGTGTTTGTTTATCTATATGGTTATAACTAAAGCTTCTAAAGAGTAATTAGAATCGATTCCCATTTTTTTACGAAGTCGTTGTCTGGCTTTTTTTATACCATCGTTTGAGATGTTTAAAATATTTGCAATTTCTTTCGATGTTAAATTCATTTTTAACAATGCCATTAAACGTAGATCGTTTGAAGTTATTTTAGGATATTGTTGTTGTGCTTTAAAATTAAAGTCTTTATGAATTTCTTCGAAATATTTACTAAAATTTTCCCAATTGTTGTCATCTTGTAAATCAAAATTTATGGTTCGAATTAGCATTTGATAACCATTGGAATCGCTTGATGATTCTTTTAAAATTTTTGCTTTTTGTTTTAAATCGTTTAAAACTTCATTCTTTTTTGCTAAATGCAAAGCGTGTGTAGTCAATTCTTTTGTTTTAAACTCAAGATCGGTTTTAATAGCCTTTTTTTCAATTTTGTTGCGTTTCGTTTTTTGATAAAGGGCATAAATACTTAACAATGCTAACACTAATCCAAAGCCTAATAGTAAACGTTGGAGATTATTCATCTTCCCTTTAATATTTAATAAATCTATCTCATTTTTTTGAATTAGAATTTGTTGTTCTTTCTTTTCGGTTTCATAAATAGTACGAAGTTCTTCAATTTGCCTAGATTTGATATTGTTAAATATAGAATCGTTCATTATTTTATGTTGCTTAAGATCTAATAATGCCAATTGTGTATGATTTAGACGTTCGTATATTTTTGATCGTGATAAATAATCTTCACTTAAGTTTAAATTTGTACCAATATGTTTATTAATTACAATAGATTGATTAAGATAATCCAAAGACAATTTCCAATTTTTATTGGCGAATTCAACTTTTGACAATAGACTTAGAGCGATAGCTATTTCGTTTTTAAAGTCAATTATTTTATATTTATTTAGTGCCAATTGAAATTTCTTTTTTGCTTCCTTATAATTTTGCTCTTCAAAAAATATTTTACCTAAACCTTCTATGGCTTTAGCTTGTTCATTTATTGCTTCAATTTCAGTAGCAAGTTGTAAAGCTTTATTGAAATACTTTTTTGCTTCCTTAAAATTAAGGAGTTTGGTATATGAGCGACCAATATTATTTGCCGCTAATGGTTGATAAAATTTATCATCGAATTTTTTATAAATAGCGAAAGCTTGCTTTGAGTAACTTATACTAGACTCAAAGTGTTCTAACAAATGTTCTATACTTCCTAATTGATTAAGTGCGTCTGCTTGTCTAATTTCATCTTTTGTTTTCTCAAAAAAACGCAACGCTTGTAGTGTTTTCTTTAATGCAATATTAAGATTGCCTTTAAGTAAATAAATTTGCCCTAAAAGTTCGTACTCGGCACCAATAAGATTAAATGGGGTTTTATCATGAAGTGTAGTTAGGTTATTGTTTTTGTCATATAAATTTATATTCCGCATCACTATTTCTGCTGCTTTATCGTAATTACCTAAATCTTTTTCTATAGAAGCTAGAGAGTGATTTACAAAAATTAAGCCCAATGCATAAGATAAAGATTTAGATAATTTAAGGCTTTTGTTATAGTAGTATTTTGCAGAATCAATTTGATTTTTATTATAATAGTAATTTCCAATATGTAAGTTACCGCCAGCCATTCCTTTTGTATAGCTAAGTTTTTTTGCTAATTCTAGAGATTTTTTTGCATAGTCTAAAGCTAACTCTGGATTGCTAAACATTAATTTTTCGTGTAAAGTTCCATAATTACCAACTTTTATGGTATCATTTGGCATTGTCTTTACTAATAGAATAAGACTATCGATATATTTTTTATTTTGTCCAAGCATGGATGATGTAATAATGCTTAATAAACAGAAAAGAAAAATTGTTTTTTTCATAATGGCGTGTAATTAACAATTTAAAGATACAAATTATAAAAAGGCACAAAAGAATACAGGTAGGACAAAAGGGGTACATTATAAAACCAACCTTAATTTTGATGAATTTTTAGTATTGAACTACCATGTATAGTCTCCTTAACTGGATTGTTAGAAGGTGCTTTTGGTGTTTTTACAAGTGGAGGGACAGCAGCAA
>CAZHYX010000271.1:0-4313 GCA_964536675.1 uncultured Flavobacteriaceae bacterium | reverse complement strand
GGAATTTTTAATAATTGTACTACAATCTGAAGAAGATTGATAATAAACATCTAACCCTAGGTTTGTGTTTATTATCAATACTTCATTCTTAATTGTATTTTTAAGGAAAATGTGTAAAGTGGATACCTCATCATGTTTAATCAACAATTGCTTTTTATAGCTTTTACTTGATATAAAAACAGATTTTAACAATGAGGAGTCCAAAATGAATTAACTTAAAACATCTAAGTCAATCTCAACACCTAGTCCTTTTGCAACCCCTGCTCCTAATTGAGGGTCAGCTCTAAACCAATGACATAATTGTCTGTTTATAATTTCAGCTCCTTTTGGCCCTGAAATTCCACTCATGGCTCCAACTATATTACTGATGGTATTTCCTTTTTGATCATCTGTCATTAATTTGAATAAATCTCCAGGTTGTGTATAATGATCGTCATCATTTTCATTTCTGTCAAAATATCCAACTTCATTTGATTCTAATTCATAATTTAATCCCTTACGAGAATCATCTTCTGCAATATCATCAAAACTATTTGGTCGATAATTTGGCGTACTACCTCCGTTACCATCAAAACGCATAGTACCGTCTCTATGATAGTTATTTACAGCATACGGGCATTTGTTTACTGGTAACGATTCGTAATTAACACCTATTCTATAACGATGTGCATCTGGGTATGATAAAATACGACCCTGCAACATTTTATCTGGTGAAAAACCAATACCATCAACAACATTAGCAGGTGCAAAGGCCGATTGCTCAACATGAGCAAAATAGTTATCAGGATTTTCATTTAATTCAATAACACCTACATCAATTAAAGGGTAATCTCCATGTGGCCAAACCTTAGTTAAATCAAACGGATTCCAACGAAAGCTTTTAGCTTGTTCCATGGTCATTACTTGAATTTTAAATGCATATTTAGGAAAATGACCATTATCTATTGCATTTACTAAATCTCGTTGTGCATAATCTGGATCAGAGCTTTTTAAAGCTGCTGCTTCTCCATCGTTAAAGGTTTTATTACCTTGCATAGTTTTGTAATGAAATTTTACATAAATACGCTCATTGTTGTTATTTACCATAGAAAATGTATGACTACCGTAACCATTCATAAAACGAAATCCGTTTGGTGTACCTCTATCAGACATTAAAATTAATACTTGATGTAAGCTTTCTGGGTTTAAAGACCAGTAATCCCACATCATTGTTGGGGATTTACAATTGGTATATGGGTCTCTTTTCTGAGTGTGAATAAAGTCAGGAAATTTTTTTGGATCTTTGATAAAAAATACAGGAGTATTATTACCCACCAAATCCCAATTACCGTCTTCGGTATAAAATTTTACAGCAAATCCTCTAGGGTCACGCTCAGTATCGGCTGATCCTTTTTCACCTCCAACAGTTGAAAAACGAACAAAAACTTTTGTTTCTTTACCTATTTCAGAAAATAGTTTTGCTCTTGTATATTTAGAAATATCATGAGTAACGGTAAAAGTACCATAGGCTCCAGATCCTTTGGCGTGTACAATACGTTCAGGAATACGTTCTCTATTAAAATGAGCTAATTTTTCATGTAAAAAATAATCTTGTAATAGTAAAGGCCCTCTAGCTCCAACTGATTGGGAATCTTCATAATGAGTTACCGGTGCTCCAGCTGCCGTTGTTACTGTTTTCTTTTTTTTCATCTGTTTAAAATTTAGTAGTTTATTGAAAATAAAGAAACTAACTCTGATAATTATCAGGAATTTATATTTAGGAATTATTCTCTTTATTCTTATTTTCTCAGGGTGTTCGTGAATTTTGTTTCACAAAAAAAATTTAATTATTATTGGATGATATATAATGATAAAATTCGTTTATGCCCATTTCATAACAATTTTAAAAGCAATAGTTTTTACTAGCCACCTTATTATGATAATGAATATAAAGCTCATTCAAAATTAAGAATATTTTTATTATAATCAAAATCGATTATTTATATATAGCTATAAATAATATTTATATTATAAAATCTAAGTTTAAACCAAAAAAACTCATTTTTCCCTGTTGAAAATAAGCCATTGCTTCCATAATTTCGGTTTGGGTATTTATTTTATAGAGTCCATATTATGTAATTCTCTCATCAATGGGTTTTCCTAATCGAATTAATAAGTCACTTATTTTACGAGATTCTAATTGAATGGCATCTCCATCTTGATTGAATATAACCATTTGTATTTCTCTTTTTTTTAAATGTTACTTCCTTATTAACAAAAAAATTACCATCTAATAAATCAATGCGTACTGAGTAATCGTAGCACAAGAAGATAAGTTTTCTTTAAGATTATCATTTTGAGTTCATTTCTAAGAAAAGTTTCAACTTCGTGTTATCAAAGGTTTATGTTTTAATTGTTTAAAACAGCTTATTTTATGAAATAACCATTCAATTTGTTGATTTAGACCAAACGCTAATGCATCATCTTAAACAATAACTCTTTTAAAATATCACTTTGTGATAAATTGGTAGCTCCTACCCCTTTACTGTTCATATCAGCATCACGTAATAGTGAAATAACCTGAGAAACTTTTCGCATTGGGTAATTTCTAGCTGCATTTTGATAATCACCTACAAAATAAGGATTTACTCTCAATACTTTAGCTACATTCCCTTTAGACTTATCTCGTAAACCATGATAAATTAATAATTGTGTAAAAAAACTATTCAGTAAAGAAATGGTCATCACCAATGGATTACTTTTAGGGTTTTGACCAAAATAATTGATAATCTGATTTGCTTTTACTACTTGTCTCTCTCCTACTGCTTTACGCAATTCAAAATTATTAAAGTCTTTGCTAATGCCAATATTTTCTTCAATATGTACAGCAGTTATTATAGAAGATTTAGGTAAAATAATTATCAACTTTTCCAATTCATTGGAAATTTTTGATAGATTAGTACCTAAAAATTCAACCAACATTAATACTGCCTTAGGCTCAATATTGTAATCTTTACCCGATAATACTCTGCGAATCCAATCTTCAACTTGATTATCATAAAGCTTTTTACTTTCAAATAACAATCCTGTTTTTTCAATTGCTTTGTATAACTTCTTACGTCTATCAAGCTTTTTATACTTATAACAAATAACTAAAACTGTACTGGGTTGTGGGTTTTCAGCATAACTCAATAAATTCTCAATAGTTCTTGACAAATCTTGCGCTTCTTTAACAATAACTACTTGGCGCTCTGCCATCATAGGGAAGCGCTTAGCATTTGATATAATATCTTCAATACTTACATCTCTACCATATAATACCATTTGATTAAAACCTTTTTCCTCTTCGGCAAGAACATTTTTTTCAATATAATCGGCAATCTTATCAATATAATAAGACTCCTCACCCATTAAAAAATAGATAGGCTTTATATTTCCGTTCTTAATATCAGAAACTATTTGATTAATGCCATTCATTTATTATAATTGAAAAATTAAATGATTTAAAAATTGAAAAAAATAAAGTTTTTGTATTTTTGACATGTGCAAAAACTGAATTTCCCTTTATATTCTTTCAGAATCAAAAGTAAAGAAAATAAGCAATTTATTTTTGATATTATTAGAAAAAAATTCTTTGTGTTAAATTCTGAAGAATGGGTTCGTCAACATGTGGTTCATTATCTGATTACTGTAAAAGGGTATCCAAAATCATTGATTGCTGTAGAGAAACAATTGAAAATTAATACATTGACAAAGCGATTTGATATTTTAGTTTTCAATACCAAAGGATTGTCTCAATTAATAATTGAATGTAAAGCACCATCAATTAAGATTACACAAGAAACTTTTGATCAGATAGCTCGTTATAATTTAAAATTAAATGCTGAGTATCTGATGGTAACTAACGGATTACAACATTATTTCTGTAAATTAGACCACGAAAATGAGCAGTATAAATTTTTAAAAGACCTCCCAAATTATAAATAAATTTGAAAGTAGCTGTAGTTATACTTAATTGGAATGGAACACAACTATTAGAGCAATTTTTACCTGCTATGATAAGCTATACAGGTAATGATGCTAATATTTATGTTGCAGATAATGCTTCAACCGACAATTCTATTGAATTTATAAAGACAAATTATCCCCAAATTAAAATTATTCAAAACTCATCAAATGGTGGCTATGCTAAAGGGTATAATGACGCTTTACAACATATTGATACTGATATTTACGCCTTGGTAAATTCTGATATTGAAGTAACAGAAAATTGGGTAAAGCCAATTATAGATGAATTTAAAAATTCAGAAAATACTGCTATTATTCAACCAAAA
>CAZHYX010000270.1:0-4323 GCA_964536675.1 uncultured Flavobacteriaceae bacterium | reverse complement strand
CCAATCTCTCTATGTTTATGAACAATCTTAGCTATCTTGTTCACAAAGAAACTGGATTTACTAACTACAGTGTCAATGACCTCAAATCATTCTTCATGGCTGAAAAATATACCCATGAGATATTAAAATACTATGGTGAAAAGGTTGATGATATTTTAATTCATAATGCTATTAGCCAAATCGCCAATTTCTCGTTGACTCATGGAGATACTGGGTAGGTTTTTTGGCTATGGTGTTGACTTATGTATTGTTTTTAGTTGGCTTTTTTCTTCTTCGCTTAATTGTATTGGATTCATTATTCTCTCTTATACCCTCTTTTATTGGGATTTTATTTTGGGGTGTGTATAGCACAAGAAAAATTAAAAGCTAAAAATTATTGATTACTCAATTTGAATAGTAACTTTTAAATCTTTTATAAATGGTATTTCCAATACAAAAGCATTGGTTAAGATATTAAAACCTAATGAATATTTATAAATAATGATTCTAAAATTTTTATTATTAAATATAAGGTTTGTTAAAATTTTTTCCTTACTTACTAAAGGATGGAAATGAAATCTGGCTATTGCTTCAGATTCTTCATTTAACATATCTTCTATATTTATTTTGTTAATATTAAAGTTCCATTTTCGTGTATGTGCAATATTATCTTTTTTATAACCGTTATGTGTTGCTATAATAAAATTCTCATCTTCTTCTTTAAAAACTATATTTGCCCTATTAGCAACACGAAACCCACCCCATACATCACTTTGATTTTTCTTATTAACTTCTACAGTATTATGAGATGCTGTTGAACGCTCGAGTATTCTTCTTTCATTAGTCTCATAAGTACTTAATCCCATATCAACAATAAAAGGTTTTCCTTCTACTCTAAGCTCAAAAGAAAAAGTATCAGCATGAGCATGACCAGGAATATAATCAGCTCCTATATGCCCAATATCTAAAATACACTCATAAGCTTTTTTTGATATTTTTCTATAACCACTACTTGACAAACCTAACTCTCTGGGCATCAACTTTAACCTATTGGCATACTCAAAAAGTTGTGTAGAACTAGGAGCAATATTATTCGTACTATCATTAAATAAAGGTATATCTCCATTTTTATAAGTTATCTGTTTTAACCAACTTAACATCAATTCTGATTTTTTAATTAAAAAGTCTTCTAACTCATTATCTTTCCAATTATTATTTTTAACTAAATTTATAGAATCTAAAACTCTAAAAAGCATAATTTGATGATACATAGGACTCAGCTCAAAATGAGCACCATCCTCTAAGAGTTGTTCCTCTAATTCTTCTTTTAAAATTTCTTTCGCTTTTTTATATAAAGTCTCATCTTGAAAATAATAAGCACCAAAGAGTAAAGAAAAGCCATTTTCTAATAAATGGTTTCCAAGTAAATGATACTCTAAATTATCAAGTAAAATATAATATTGAGCATAAAGAGAATTGTCTATTTTTTGATTTTTAATGTTTTGGAAAGAGAGATATTTTACCCAATTCATACCACGTAAAGAGATAGGAAATGGTTCTAATCCATCTTTTATACCTTCTATATTATCTATAAAAGATTCCATTAAAAAGATATTATCTATTTTATTTTTTTGAGATAAATAATCAAAATAAGTTAAATTGTATGTCCAAAGCTTACCATATTTAGAATAATTCCAATCGATAGCATTTTCAAATTTCTTATCTAAGTTTAAAAAACTAAAATTTTTACCTCCAAAATAACAATCTATAATATGAATACTTTCTTGAAATTTCAAAACTTGAATATTAGCACTTTTTAAAAAAATATTTTTTTTTCCAAGTAGTATTCGAAATTGTTTCCGAATGGAGTAATAAAGCCTATAATTAATCTGCTTAGGTTTTAAATACTTAACTGTGTTAAGTATTCTTAGAATCTTAAATATTTTAAATCCTTTATTTTATATAATTTAATTTAATTTAATTTAATAGAGAGTACAATACAAAAAAATAAATTAAAATAAGGTAAAAGTTATGATGACCACTAAATACATGTTCTTTATTGTATTAATCTTTTCCAATTTCGCTAATGCTACTGAACTTTTTCAAGCTAATTTTATTGGTAATTATCTTCAAAACTATAAACCCAATAGTCCTACTTCTGAAATAGATACAACAATAACTGGTTCAGCGATTTTAGCACCTGGAGAGCCAGGTCGTTTTATCAATAAAATCGGTATAAATAATACAAAACCATTTGGTCCAGACAATGGTATTGAGCTTTGGGATATAGATACTAACTATATCCTTGGTTCGGCAAACATTTCTTTTATATTAGCAGGGTATGATAGTGTCAATAATCAACTTGCGGGGGTAATGGCAGCTTCACATAGTATATTATATTCAGATGGTAGTCATGGGACAATTAATGGAGGAAGTTACCAGAGAATAAGAGCTGGACACTATGGCACAATTAATGGTGGTGTTCTAAATTTAATTTCAGGAAACTCGTCTACTATAGTTGGGGGACGAAGTAATAGTATTAGCTCAGACTATTCAACCATTGTTGGTGGAAACTTTAATGAAATTGGGGCTAGGGACAGTATATTAACAGAAGAAAAAAAATGTTTTATTGGAGGGGGAACCCTCAATAAAATTGAAAAAGGAATAGAACACTCTATACTAGGAGGGACACATAATTTAATATCTTCTGGTTCAAGAGGCTTTATAGGAGGGGGAAGTGGTAATAAACTTTTATTTTCTGATTATGCTAGTATTCTAAATGGGACAGATAATCTAATTTTAGGCGATGAATCCACCTCAACCCATGAACAAACTATTATGGGTGGAAAGAGCAATCAAATCAAATTTGGTTCAGGAGGATTTATAGGAGGGGGGAATGATAACACTCTCGATTCAGCACACTATTCATCTGTTTTAAGTGGTGTCGGAAATAAAGTGCATTCTAATTACTCAACATCTTTAGGTGGTATAAATAACAAAAATGATGGTAGCCATTCTTTAACTTTTGGTGTAGGAAATGAAACTACAAAGCATTATAGTTCAGCTATAGGGTATAAATCCAAATCAGAAACAACAGGTTCTCACGTGGAATCAAGTCGAACTATTGATGATATCCCAGGCAGTATACAATCTATTAGATTTAACATGGGGGAGAAAACCATTGACGAAGAGTTTAAATTTCTAGCAATAATTCAGGGTCCATACTATGCAGAAATACCTGAAAACTCTGCTTGGTTCGGTAAAGTTTATTTAGTTGGAATGGATACAGAAACAGGTGAAGTATCACAATTTGAAATAAAAGTAGGTTGTAAAAGACTTCTATTAGATACAGCAAGTAGTACTATTTCTAATAACAATGTATCTATAGGTAGTAATGAACTTAATGTCCAAATCCCAGAAGTTAATGTACATAGAATTGGATATTTTAGAATTAAAGTTTATGGAGCTGAAAATCGTACAATTCATTGGTCATCATCGTTCTATGGAACACAAACAAAAATACAATAAAGGTAATTCTCATGATACATAAAAATATAATAGTAACTATTTTACTATTTCTAACCCAATTCCTCACAGCTAGTAACAATATAGAGTCTTGGAGTACTTACGATAAGACCCCTCCTGGTTCAAGTATATCTGAAGTTAGCTATCCCGTAGGTTCAGCAGAGAAAGTTATTAAATTAACAGGTTCATCTCGAAGAAATGGCTACCAATACACCTTTAAAAAGGAACTCCAAAAAAAGACTATTCTAAAGTGGGAAATGAATTATAACGAAGAGTTTAGTATTTTCATACTACTTTCTACTGATTTAGGACTTCGTTATATTAGCTATACTAATAGTGATGCTAATAGTGGAATATATGATGAAAAATATATAGGTATTGGATTGGGATCAAATAATATTACTGGTACATGGAAAACATTTACTAGAGACTTAACTGCTGACTTAAAAAAATTTGAAAGTTCTAATAATATTAAGTATGTTGAAGCCTTTTTAATTAGAGGATCAGGAATGTTGAGAGGAATTTCTTTACTTTCCTCAATAGTACCAAAGAAGAATAGTATAGAGTCTTGGAGTACTTATGATAAGACCCCTCCTGGTTCAAGTATATCTGAAGTTAGCTATCCCGTAGGTTCAGCAGAGAAAGTTATTAAATTAACAGGTTCATCTCGAAGAAATGGCTACCA
The DNA here is from genome assembly GCA_964536675.1 of uncultured Flavobacteriaceae bacterium. GTDB lineage: Bacteria > Bacteroidota > Bacteroidia > Flavobacteriales > Flavobacteriaceae > Aureibaculum. The sequence continues at coordinate 134 of CAZHYX010000270.1, read as the reverse complement.
ATACACCTTTAAAAAGGAACTCCAAAAAAAGACTATTCTAAAGTGGGAAATGAATTATAACGAAGAGTTTAGTATTTTCATACTACTTTCTACTGATTTAGGACTTCGTTATATTAGCTATACTAATAGTGATG
>CAZHYX010000269.1:0-4336 GCA_964536675.1 uncultured Flavobacteriaceae bacterium | reverse complement strand
CCTGCTATTCTTGCCATAATTATCCTTGTCTTTGTTTAAATCTAGGATTCTTTTTATTAATTACATATAACCTGCCTTTTCTGCGAACAATCTTACAGTCGGCACTTCTTTTCTTTATTGATGCTCTTACTTTCATCTGTTTCTTTTTTTTGATTTACACTTCAACTCTGCTCAGTGTGACATCAATTTTTAGTATCTATAAGTTATACGAGCCTTTGTTAAATCATAAGGACTCATTTCTAATTTCACTTTATCACCTGGTAATAATTTAATATAATGCATACGCATTTTACCAGATATATGGGCTGTAACAATATGTCCGTTTTCCAATTCAACACGAAACATTGCATTTGATAATGCTTCGTTAATTGTTCCGTCTTGCTCTATTGCTTTTTGTTTTGCCATTATGCTACAGATTTTCTTTTAGTTCCAGATTTCATTAAACCGTCATAATGATGATTTAATAAATGTGAATTTATTTGTTGAATAGTATCTATAGCAACTCCAACCATAATCAATAATGATGTTCCTCCATAAAATATCGCCCACCCTGGTTGCACACCTGCCTTAACAACAAGTGCAGGTAGAATTGCTAATAAAGCCAAGAAAATTGATCCTGGCAATGTAATTCTCGATAATATCGTATCTAAATAATCAGCAGTTTCTTTTCCTGGTCTAATTCCTGGTAAGAAACCACCACTTCGTTTTAAATCGTCAGCCATTTTATTAGTAGGTATTGTAATTGCTGTGTAGAAATAACTAAAGATAATTATTAATATAGCAAATAAAATATTATACCATAAACCAAACATATCTGCAAATGCTATACCAATAGATTTAATTGTTTCATTTTCAGAACTACTTAAAAGTTGAGGAACGAACATTAATGCTTGAGCAAATATAATAGGCATTACACCAGAAGAGTTCAACTTTAATGGAATATATTGTCTTGCTCCTGCAACGTCTTTAATATTACCAGCTACTGTTCTTCTAGCATATTGAACCGCAATTTTTCTAACTGCGGTAACCAAAAATACACTTGCTAAAATTACAACCAACCATATTATAACTTCAATGAATATCATCAAAAATCCACCTGTGGATTGTGTAACTCTAGAAGTAACCTCTTGCATAAATGTTGAAGGTAATGTAGCAATAATACCAATCATAATTAATAATGAAATACCATTACCTATACCTTTATCTGTAATTCTTTCACCTAACCACATTGCAAAAATAGTACCTGTAGTTAATAATAACATTGATGAAACCCAAAACATTGGACCGGTACCTAATAAAAATGCACTTTGTGGTATACCCAAAGCAGGTAAACCGCCAATATAAGCCGGAGCTTGTAATAACAAAATACCTATGGTTAACCAACGAGTAATCTGATTTATCTTTTTACGACCACTTTCACCTTCTTTTTGTAATTTCTGTAAATATGGAACTGCAATTCCCATTAACTGAACTACAATAGAAGCTGAAATATAAGGCATAATACCTAATGCCATTACAGATGCTTGTGCAAATGCACCCCCAGTAAACATATTTAATAAGCCCAACAGATTATTATCTTTGGTGGTATTTTGAAGACCTGCTAATTGTGAAGGATCAATTCCTGGTAATGTGACTTGCGCAGCTAAACGATACACTACCATCAAACCTAACGTAATCAAAATCTTATTTCTAAGCTCTTCAATTTTCCAAATATCTTGTATGGTACTAATTAATTTTTTCATTTATACTTAATAATCTTTTATAATGTTACTGCCTCGCCGCCTGCTTTTTCAATTGCTTCTTTAGCTGTTGCAGTAAACTTATGTACAGTAATATTTAATTTAGCTTTCAATTCTCCTCTACCTAAAATTTTTACTAAATCATTTTTTCGAGCTAATCTATTCTCAACAAGAACATTCATAGTAATAGTATCTTCAATTCTACCATTATCTACCATCGCTTGTAATACATCTAGATTAATGCCTTGGTATTCTTTACGATTTATATTCTTAAATCCGAATTTAGGCACACGTCTTTGTATAGGCATTTGACCTCCTTCAAAACCAATCTTCTTAGAATATCCTGAACGAGATTTTGCTCCTTTGTGTCCTCTAGTAGCTGTACCTCCTTTTCCAGATCCTTGACCTCTACCAATTCTTTTACCGCTATTTTTAACTGAACCTTTTGCAGGTTGTAAGTTATTTAATTCCATAAACTATCTTATTTAACTTCCTCTACAGAAATTAAGTGTTGAACTTTATTAACCATTCCAAGTATTGTTGGCGATGCATCATGCTCAACTACTTGATTTAATTTACGTAACCCTAATGCCTCTAAAGTTCTTTTTTGATCTTGAGGGCGTCTAATTTTGCTACGTATTTGTTTTACTCTTATTTTTTTCATTGTGATTCTTTATTAACCGTTAAAAACTTTATTTAAAGAAACACCTCTTTGTTGGGCTACAGTATTTGCATCACGTAATTGTAATAAAGCATCAAAAGTAGCTTTAACAACATTGTGAGGGTTTGAAGAACCTTGAGATTTTGACAATACATTATGCACTCCAACAGATTCTAATACCGCACGAACGGCTCCACCGGCAATTACACCAGTACCATGAGATGCAGGTTTTAAGAATACTTTGGCTCCGCCAAATTTACCTTTTTGCTCATGTGGTATGGTATGTTTAATTATTGGTATTCTTACTAAGTTTTTCTTTGCATCTTCAATGGCTTTGGCAATTGCAGATGCAACATCTTTAGATTTACCAAGACCATGACCCACTACACCATTTTCATTACCAACTACAACAATAGCCGAAAAACCAAAAGTTCTACCACCTTTTGTTACTTTAGTAACTCTTTGTACTCCAACTAAATGATCTTTTAAATCTAAACCACTTGGTTTTACCGTTTCAACGTTTCCGTATTTTTGACTCATAATCTCTTATTAAAATTTTAATCCTGCTTCTCTTGCTCCGTCAGCTAATGCTTTAACTCTACCATGGTATAAAAATCCATTTCTATCAAAAGCAACATTTTCAATACCTGATTTTGATGCCTTTTCAGCTAATGCTTTTCCAACAAGCGCAGCAATTTCTATTTTTGTTCCTTTACTTGAAGTAATTGCTTTTTCTCTAGATGAAGCAGCAGCTAAAGTAGTACCAGCAACATCATCAATTAATTGAGCATTAATTTCTTTATTACTTCTAAATACTGAAAGTCTTGGCTTTGTAGCATTTCCAGAAATAATTTTTCTGATTCTATACTTAATTCTATGTCTTCTTTGTAGCTTTGATAATGCCATTTGATTAACGATTTACGATTTTTGATTTACGTTTTTGATTTTATTTACAAATACATTCGTAATTCTAAAATCTAAATTCATAAATTATTATTATGCAGATTTCCCTGCTTTTCTTCTTAATACTTCTCCAACAAACTTAACTCCTTTACCTTTGTAAGGTTCTGGTCTTCTGAATGAACGAATTTTCGCAGCAACTTGTCCTACTAATTGTTTATCAAACGACGTTAATTTAATTATTGGGTTCTTTCCTTTTTCAGAAATTGTTTCAATTTTTACTTCAGGTGCTATGTTTAACACTATATTATGTGAAAAGCCCAATGCCAAATCTAATTTTTGACCTTGATTAGTAGCTCTATAACCTACACCAACCAATTCTAGTTCTTTTGTAAAACCTTTAGAAACACCTTCAACCATATTATTAATCAAAGCTCTATATAAACCATGCTTTGCTTTATGATCTTTACTTTCAGAATGACGTTCTAAAACTACTTGACCTTCTTCAGTTTTTACATTAATATCTTTTATCTCTTGAGATAATTCTCCCATTTTTCCTTTTACAGTAACAACACCATCTTTAAAATCGATTGTTACACTTTCTGGAATTGCAATTGGGTTTTTTCCTATTCTTGACATCTTCTAAAACTTTTTAGTATACGTTACAAATTACTTCGCCACCAACATTTTCTTGAAGTGCTTTTTTATTAGTCATTACACCTTTTGATGTTGAAACTATTGCAATTCCAAGTCCGTTTAAAACTCTTGGCATATCTGAAGCATTAGTATATTTACGTAAACCTGGCTTACTTACTCTTTGAATATTTCTAATTATTGGTTGCTTTGTTACTTTATCATATTTCAAAGCAATCTTAATTATATCTTGTACTTTATTCTCTTCAAACTTATAGCTTAATATATAACCTTGATTAAATAAAATCTTAGTTATTTCTTTTTTTAAGTTAGAAGCCGGTATTTCAACTACTCTATGTCCTGCACTGGCAGCATTTCTTATTCTTGTCAAATAGTCTGCTAT
>CAZHYX010000268.1:0-4368 GCA_964536675.1 uncultured Flavobacteriaceae bacterium | reverse complement strand
ATGTTTAATATGGGAGGTTTTTTCGAAAAGAGGATTAGGAGTTGATGCTTTACAAGGTGACGGTGTTTCTATGATTGATCAAGTTGAAGATTTTAATATGCCTGATCCAGGAGATGCGTCTTTAGCCAACTGTACAACGTTAAGTACAGAAGAATTTAGGTTGAATGGATTCAAAGTTTATCCTAACCCTACAAATGATAAATTGTTTATTAAAACAAGCACGGATTTTGGAGAAGTTAAAATGTCATTGATAGATCTTAACGGAAGGATTGTAATGATTAAAGAAGTTAACTTATTCGGTGTAGAAGTAGATATTGACATTAGTCGTCTACAATCTGGAATTTATATATTAAATATAAAAGGTCAGGATATAAACATAAACAGTAAGATTATTAAGAATTAATCAATTTTACTAATTGATTTTTAAAAAGGCAACTGAATATTTAGTTGTCTTTTTTATTTTTGTAATATGGAACTTTTTTTTGACGACATCTATTTTATGAAACGTGCTTTACAAGAAGCAGAAACAGCTTTTGATAAAGATGAAGTACCTATTGGCGCTGTCATTGTTATTAATAACCAAATTATTGCAAGAGCTCATAATTTAATCGAAACTTTGAACGATGTTACTGCACATGCTGAAATGCAAGCATTTACAGCAGCAGCAGATTTTTTAGGAGGTAAATATTTAAAAAAGTGTACCCTATATGTTACATTAGAACCTTGCCAAATGTGTGCAGGTGCTAGTTATTGGACGCAAATAGGTAAAATAGTATATGGTGCTAGAGATGAGCAGCGTGGTTTTAAATATTATAACACACAATTGCATCCTAAAACAAAAGTTATTAGTGGGGTATTAGAAGAAGAGTGTAGTGAATTAATAAAACGATTTTTTATTCAAAAACGGAATTTGAACTAAAACGTAATTGCGAAGTATTTTCCCAAAGTAAATGCTGTGACAATCTCTTTATTAATTGAGGTCATCTTAACTTTTTGTTTTTAACCGAAAATAAGATAAAATTTATCCAGATTAGGCACTTTTTGAAGGGAATAGCATTGCTATGTACAAGAAAAGTAACGAAATAGGGGTGAATTTTAGCCATTTTTTAGGAAATAGAAAAAGTCAAGATTACCTCATAACCATACAAAAATAACCCTTCATTTTTGTTTATCTTGAGTCAAGATAGAAAGGATCAAGAGGATTTAATATAAACTAAATGTTGAATAGTAAGAAACTCCCCTCCTTTTTTCAAGGAGGGGTGGCTCGGCTAACCGAGACGGGGTGGTCAGAATAAATTTTAAAATGATTAATAAGTTTACCACCTCTTTCTTCCGCCTCTAAATGAGACGAAATTCATTCCCTCCTTAAAAAAGGAGTAGAGTTTTACCTAATTTTCAATTTCAGAATCTAAAGATCTTTTTGATTGATCTTAAACGGATTCTTACTCTTAGGATCAATAATATACTTTTTATATTTACCGTTTTTATATCGGTAAAAAATAAACAAAGGCATTAAAATAAATGATAAGAAAAGAATATCAAGTCCGAAAACTATTTGATAATTTTCATTATTTGTTTTTTGAAGATAAAACCCAGCAATCAAGCCTCCAATAAAAATAATAAAGAAGATTTTTAAAAGAATTTTCATAATAGTAATTTGTAACTCTAATTGAGATAAACCTTTCGACTGCGCTCAAGGAGACATCAAAATTAATATGGTCTTATCAGGTTGAGCTGTCACCCCGAGCGGAGTCGAGGGGCGAAACCTTAATATTATAATTTGTAATATATTTAATATAGCGAAACTACAAAATTTATATCTTTAAACCCGCATTATGTATTAGAGCATCGTAATGAGAGTTGAAAATACGATGAAATATAGCTTTTAGTAGTTTAAGCTTAGCATCGCTATGGTTAAACTTTATAAAGTAGTGAAACGGTATATTTCGAAGTAGTTTCAAGCAGTAATAAATGATTATAATGCATAAAAAACAAATTCTATAAAAATGAAAATTTTACTTTTTTTAACAATTTTATGCCTTTTTGGGTGTAATTCAACTCTAAAACACGAAAAAATGACTGAAAACATAAAAAAAGTAGTCATTGCACATAGAGGTGCTTCGGGCTATTTACCTGAACATACATTGGCTTCAAAAGCAATGGCGTATGCTATGAATCCAGATTTTTTAGAACAAGATTTGGTATTGTCAAAAGATGATGTACCTATTGTAATTCACGATATTCATTTAGAAACGGTAACTGATGTTGTTCAAAAATTCCCAGAGAGAAACCGAAAAGACGGACGGTTTTATGTAATCGATTTTACCTATGAAGAATTATTACAGTTAAATGTTACTGAACGGTTTGATGATAAAACCGGTAAAGCTGTTTATAAGAGTCGCTTTCCTTTAAAAAAATCGCATTTCAAGTTACATTCTTTACAAGAAGAAATAGAATTAATTCAAGGATTAAATAAAAGTACAGGTAATAATATCGGAATTTATCCTGAAATAAAAGATCCAAAATTTCATAATAAAGAAGGGAAAGATATTTCTGTTATCGTCTTAAAAATTTTATCAGATTATGGTTATAAGACAAAAAAAGACAATTGTATTTTACAATGTTTTGATGCTATTGAATTAAAACGAATCCGTCAAGAATTAAATTCAGAATTATTTTTGGTACAACTGATAGAGTTTGAAGAAGATGAAAAGTATTTAAAAGAATATGCAACCTACGCTGATGGACTCGGACCATGGTATAAACGTATCCTCAAAAGAAAGGACGAACAAGGAAATTGGCAAACTACTAATTTAGTTAAGGAAGCTCATGAGCTTGGGATGGTTGTACATGCTTATACTTTTAGAGCTGATGATTTAGGAGGATTTTCCTCTTTTGATGAATTATTAGATGTTGGTTTTAATACTTTAGAGTTAGATGGTATTTTTACTGATTTTCCTGATAAGGCTGTGTCATTCCTAGATACGAATTCTACGAATTTGCACTAAAATATCATTAACAGTCATTGCGAGTAAAACGAAGCAATTTTTTAATTTAAAATAGATTACCTCGTCATTGACACCTCATTCCTTGCAATGACAGACTATTTTAACCCGTTACTTCAATTAACTTTTTACGATAAGCAGTTAGCATTTTTGATTTAGAAATAAACCCGAAATAAACGCCATCTTTTACAACGGGTAAGTTCCATGCACTACTACTTTCAAATTTATCCATAATGGTTTGCATCGTATCGGTTTCATAAAAAATAACTTCAGGGGCATCATTCATATAATTTCGTACGGAGGTCGTTTTACAAATCTTTTTATTGAACATAACTTGTCTGATATCATCTAATAAAACAATTCCTAAAAAATTAGCATATTCATCAACCACAGGAAATATATTGCGTTGTGATTTAACCACAGCAATTTTAAGCATTTTACTTAATTGCATGTTAGGCTCTACTGCAATAAAATCACGTTCAATAATTTTATCTAAATCCATTAAAAGTAGTGTGTTTTTATCTTTATCATGTGTTAGTAATTCTCCTCTTTGTGCTAATTCCATCGTATAGATAGAGTGTGATACAAAATAGCGTGTCAAAGCAAATGAAATTGCGGAAACCAACATTAATGGGACAAACAACTCATAACCTCCTGTAATTTCAGCAATTAAAAATATTGCTGTTAGCGGAGCATGTAACACTCCTGCCATCAGGCCTGTCATTCCAATAAGGGTAAAATTAGATTCAGAAACATGAAAACCCAGTCCAATATTATTGATAATTTTTGCAAAAGCATTCCCTAAGGCACTTCCCATAACTAAGGTCGGAATAAAAATTCCGCCCACCCCACCAGCTGCAAAAGTAGTGGTCATAGCTACTGCTTTAAAAATAGTTATTCCGATAAGCAGACCAATAACTATCCACATATTAGTTAGATCGACATTAAAAGGAGTATTACCAATAGCAGCTATATGATTATCTTCTAATAAATTATTTATCAACCCATAGCCCTCACCAAAAAGAGGAGGAATAAAATAGAGCATAATGCCAATTGCTAATCCGCCCACAATTAAACGTTGTGCAGGATTTTTAAACTGTTTAAAGAAATTTATAATTGCAAAATGCATTTTAGAAAAATACACGGATGCAATTCCGGTAGCTAATCCTAAAAGGATATAAAACAGAATGTCATTAATTTCAAATTTGTCGATCAATTCAAATCTAAATAACACTGCTGTTCCCATAAAAAAATAAGAAGTTACCACAGCAGATACAGATGCCAATAAAAGGGGAATTAAAGACGCAAAGGCAATATCTAAACTAAATACTTCAAGTGCAAAAACCAATGCTGCAATGGGTGC
>CAZHYX010000267.1:0-4382 GCA_964536675.1 uncultured Flavobacteriaceae bacterium | reverse complement strand
GGATATTTTTCTTTTTCATTACTCCTCACCCTCCCCTGTGAAACATACCTTATATAAAAATAGGTGTGACCCCTTTAACATGGCTTCATTTCCATAGCAGTTCATCTTATCAATATCTCGGTAATCCTCTTCCATTCTTCTCCAGTTAAAGATGATTTTTTAGGTTTCAAATTATCCCAATCTGAATTTTGTAATTTACGGATCATCCCCCGTAAGTTGCTAAAAGAATAAGATGAAATATCCTTATCAATAATTTGTGAAAGTGAACCGGAAAGTTCTCTCGGAATACCAACCATTCTTAAAGCCAATGATTTCTCGTTATCTACACCATAATAAGCAAAGGATGGGACATAAGTATCTTTTATATCTTGTTCATTTCCTTTTACAATTCCTTCTAATGCGCTTAATCCCCATGATGATTTAAACCTGATGTCGTTCATTTTTTGTACAAAGTCATTTATTCTTTCATTATCATCAGATTTTAAAGCATAATATGGATGAATTTTTGACATGGTATCAAGTTTTTCACCCTTTACCCAGGCAATAAGAATTTTAGCGATAATTTCAGGATTAAAAATGGCTTTATCAGAATCTGTGCCTATTTTTGTTTCTCTTAACTCTGCAATAACTTTAATTTTTTCAGTTAGATTATCCGGATTATTACTATCAAAAAGATTTTTCGGTTGCCAACTATCTAAGTTAGCAATGTTAGGATTTAACGATTTTTCTTCCATTATATTCAACACAGATGGAACAGAAAAACCGGTTTTGTCTGCAAAAGATAAAACTCCCGTATTCGAACCATATTTTTTTTGAAGATACAGATAAATAGCTTTGCACACTCGGATAAATTTTTCTTTATCATCATAAGAATCCAATAAATAATATTCAAAGCTATCTTTGAATAAATCCTCAATTTCACTGACATAAATTTTATGACCGCCCACTGAAATAAGGTGCACAAAATATTGAATTAATGGAGCAAGCGATTGTGAGTAATCTTTAAGTAGCTCATATATCTGGTTGTCCTCAGTGAAACTTATTATTTTATCGGCATTTATAAATAACTCAGATAAAACACTAACTAATTCATCAGCACTCTTTTTTATTAAATTTTCAGCAGAGTCTTTATTCGCTTTGCTATTAAAAGGTAAAATAATTTTTCCATAGTTATCGACTAATGTTCGTCCTGCCCTTCCAGCTATATTCCAAAAATCATTAGGAGACAATTTATTATCTCTACCCTTACGATAATCATCAAAAAATATGGAAGAAATCGGAAAATTAACACCTTCAGAAACAGTGGTAGTCGAACACACATGGCTGATATGTTTGTTTCTAATCAAATACTCAAGCAGCAACTTGGTCTCATCAGAAAGTCCGGCATGATGTGTACAAATTCCTTTTTTTAGAACCATTGTTAAGGTTGTTTCTCTACCTACTTCATCATCAATGAATTTTTGAACTAAATGAACATCTTCAGAAACTTCTTTATCCGGTATATGCTTATAAATGAATTCTGCGCGATTATTTGCAGTCTTTTTCCCATAACATAATATTAACTGGGTTTTATCCTTTTGAGCAAAATGATTAATTGAAAACTCCAGGATTCGATCTTTTTTACCAGAGCTTGATATATTTATGGAATTAGGAAAGGCACCTTTTTGCGAAATAGAATATTCAGAATATGACGAGTCCAAAATTTCATATTTTATTTCATTGATTTTTTTTGTTTTGTGGTAATCGATTCCTATAAACAGTTTCTCGGCCGGTTTCCAGTCAATACTAATTGAGTTGCCTCCACCAAGCCATTCAGAAAGTGTATTCCCCGCATTTTTAATAAACGGCGAAAGCAACATGAATTTAGCATCAGGCCGTTCTCTTCTAATAAGAGTTAACAACAATTCAAGTTTTGCTCCACGTTCACCATTTTGGATTGTATGAGCTTCATCAACGACAAAAAGAGAAATATCATTAACCGATGGATGTTGCCTACGTATTAATAAATCCAGTTTTTCCGGAGTTGAGACCAAGACATCTATTTTTTCACTACTCAGAAAACTATATTCATTGGGATCAATTTCTATTGCTGATGTTGTTTTCTCGATAGCAATATCTACACCCTCAAGATCAGATTTTAAATCATAATAAACCTGATTAACCAATGCACGGGAAGGAACTATATAGACAATTTTGGCATCAGGTCTCAGAGCTTTTGTCACAAGTATATTAAATTCTGCAAGCAAAGTTTTGCCCGAGCTCGTAGGCATTTGAAGTACGGTAACATTTGAAACAACATCTAAAAGGTTTTTATCTAATGCGTTTCTTTGAGATGGAAGTAGATCAATCATTCCCAATTCTGCCTTGATTTTACAAAGACGCTTTATTTTATCGTTAAAAGACGTTTTCGCCCAAATGGAATTTTTACAGATTGTCTTAAGAGAAACTTCAATTATTGAAACAATACTTTGAAGACGAGGTTCGCTGTGTAAAAGTTTTTTGGCGACATCCGAATGCTGCCGTATTTCTGCGTCTATCCGTTTTTTATAATCATAACCGGTTGTAAGGTAAGTTGCTGTTTCTACAATTGTTTTTGATAAGTGATATAAGCCCAATAAAGAATATGCCCGATCAACTTCTTCACGGAACTTATATTTTTCAAGATATTCCTTTTCAAAAGCAGATTGTTCCTGTTTGAGTTCTTCAATAAGTGTTATGGCTTTTCGTATATCTTCAAAACCATTCTTTTTTCGTGATAAAAAAACAAAAGCATTTAATATTTTATTAAGAAATCTATCTATCCAGTCATCTGATTGTCTGGTTAATGATTCCTCTGAATATTCAAGGAGATCAATTCTGATATTGATAATTTTATCATTTTGAATAGAAATTGCGGAAAGGTAAAAATAATATAGCAATTCGTTATCAATACCATCTATGCCACAAATTTCTGCAAACTGCTGTAATTCTTCACGGCTGGTAATCGTAAGTGATTTTAAAAGTAAATAAGCTTTATTTAACTTGCTGCTATCTAACTCTTGTGAAGAGAAGCAATGATTAATAAGAAGGAAAGCAAGCCTTATTACCTTTTGGCTGTCATAATGAGCATCTGTATCTTTGTAAATCTGTGATAATAATACACTCTTTTCACTTTCGGCAAGAAGCGTTTGTATTTCACTGTCCTCAAGTAATTGATCTAATAAAGTACTCATTTAACAAGTTCCTGAACTTTTTCATAAAATAGCTGGACGGTTTGTTCAATCTCTTTTTCCGTAAATGACAATACTGAAAAATGAATTTTATTTGGATTAAATTTTGTGGTATTTGACTTCATTTTTCCAAAATCATTTTTAGAATCCACACAGGTAAAATCACGTATCAGAGTACATCCAAATGTAATTGAATATTTCTCTGTTTTCTTTGAATCAATATTTAAAATAGCCAATCCAACTATCTCTGCGTTTTTGGCATCAAGTCTTCTACAATAATCAGATAATCTTCTGACAATTAGATCTAAATCATCATTGTATTTCTTTTGTGTCGCATAAATAGAATCATTTGTTTTATCAACAACGGCGGGAGGATGTTTCTTTTCAGCGGAAACCTTGGCTTCACCAAGCAAGATGTCGATTTTATTATCATTTGTCTTATATCCTATTACATCCAGTCCTCTGCCCGGCATATCGTCCCGTTCTCTATAGGTAATATTTTTCAGCGGAATAACATACCGAGAACTTTCATCAAGTTTATCTTCAAAGTAATAAGTCATTAAAAGTTCGCCCAAATCACTTCTGTAAATATCCTGTAAAACTTTAGGCTTTACCCCTTTTTCCCTTTTAAAATCATGTGCTACAGAGTTTTTGGTAATAATTCCTTCGAGCAGAGAAGTATCAAAACCGCTGGTTTTAAACATTTGGCTATTGCTTAATGAAGATATGTCTGTGTTAGTTTGGCTTCGCTGTTCAATATATTTACGGGCAAATTTATCAATAAATGAGTCCATTACCTTAATATCATGCTTTATATAAATATTATGTGCCATCACTTAACTTATCCGTTTTTCTCTCCCAAAGTTCCGTCAATGCAGGCATCCAGCTCTTTGCCCACAGCAATAAGAGGGTACTGAAATTTTTTTTAACAAAATCACCTGATTCTATTTCGGGTTTAAATTTCATGCACCTTATCCTATCTCTCCCAAACCTTCGCAATTCGGTCTTTGATTTTTTGTTCAAAGAGCGTGATTAAATCTTTTGTGGATTCAACTGCTTTTTGTTCTTTTTCTATTTGAGTAACGATTTGTTGTTGAACTTCTAATGAAGGAAGAGGAATTTTAAAAGAAGAATATTCTTTTGCATTAATGTTCGAAATTGTTCCTGTTTTTT
>CAZHYX010000266.1:0-4389 GCA_964536675.1 uncultured Flavobacteriaceae bacterium | reverse complement strand
ATACCTTATTACATTGATAGTTACCTTTTTGAAAGTGACCCAACTCTTACAGAAGACAAAAAGCAATCTCAAAAAAATCGAGGTGGTTCTGGAATTATAAAACTTCAAATGGAAAACGGAATTTGGACAGCGAATAGAGATTTAATTTTAGGATTAAATATTCCAGACTATGAATAAAAAACGTTGCACAACACCGTGTATAATTCATTGCTAGTTCTAGCTTACTTACGAAAATCCTCGCGGATTTTCTATTCGGTTTTTATTTGCTAAATTAGTTGCTGAAACACGCAACGAAATCATACACAAACCCGTTGTGCCACATTAATAAAGAGCATTACGGTTTAAAATGGACTAACCATCCACCGATAATATCGGAAGTGGAGAATGTGAAAACTGAAAAACCACTTATTAAAAATAGAGTAAGTCGAGATTAAAATTTACCTGAAAATCGAAAGAGTAAGGATTTAGTTTAACACAAGAAGGCATAAATAAAAAAGAAATGCTTTCTATAAAATTTAAAAATAATGAAAAATACAATTAAATTAGCAATAGGATTTTTATTCTCTATTGCAATTCTTACATCTTGTAATAAAACGGAAGAAATACTTAACACTTCAAACTCAGAAGAAGTAAAATATCTATCTGATGCAGAAAGTGAGCAATTTCTAAAAGAAAACATTGCAGTTTATGATGCAAGGGTTAGAAGTTTAAGTAATACTGAATTTGTTAGAGAAGTATATTTGAAAAATTTCTCTGATAAATCTTGGGATAAAACTAGTATTGGTTTTATGGGTTATTTATTTGAAGATAACGGTAGTGGCAATGATTTGATAGCAAATGATGGTATTTACACTTCTGTTGAAGCATTTACTTATGATAACATAATTAAATTTGATAAAAATGTGAAAATCAAATCTGTAATGAAAAACCCAATAATCTCACCTGAATTTATTCAGGAAAATGCTTTACAGGAATATTCTACTGAGTATAAAGTTAGACCTCAAAATTTAAAAGCAGGTGGTGTAGCAACTATAACTTGTGACGTAGAAATATGTAGTACAAGATGTATTGCTGACTGGATTTGGGATGGTTTTGGATGTGTTTGTGTTTCAAACTGTTCTGTTACTATTGGATGGTAAGATGTAATAATTGGGATGTACACTTTGTACATCCCTTTATTTTAGCTCTATGAATTTTATCAAAAAGTATCCTATATTATTTTCATTATTATTACTATTAATAATTGTAATAATCAATAGAATTCCTTTGAACAATTTTATTGCTGACTTTGGATTGAATAAGTTTAACTCAGACGCTATTAAGATTATTACTTTTAACTGTATTGTAATTATAGGTGTAATCTATATTCTGTTTTCTAATAAAATACCTATAAGTTATATTGACAAAATAGGTCTAAGAAACATTATTTATTACTTACCATTGATTATTTATCTATTAGTTTTTTCGGGTGGACTTTCTAACTTTTTGGATTATAGTTTTATTTCAAGTAATTATTTAAAAATAAGTTTGTATAGTTTTAAAATATTGACTTCTGCATTTTTAGAAGAAATATTATTTAGGGGATTAATTCTTGGTCTGTTACTAAATAAGTATAATAGAACTAATAATGGTATTCTTAAAAGTGTTGTAATTTCTGGTTTATTATTTGGGAGTATTCATATAATTAATTTATGGACTATTTCCGATACAACATTTCAGGGTGTTCTAAATCAAGTCTATGCAGCATCGTGTTTAGGTATTATGTATGGAGCTGTTTATCTTAAAACAAGAAGTATAATTATACTCTCTATTTTACATTTTTTTAGTAATTTCTTTGCCTTAATTGGAACTCTTGAAATGGCAACTATAATTGAGACTAATAATATTATTGAAAAATCCTTTTTAATAGAGTTTATTGAAGAAATAGTCAGGTTAGTAATATTTGGTATCCCTTTATTTATTGGTTTATTTGTAATAAAATTTACGAACAAAAAAGATATAGACAATTTAATGGACAACGTGGCACAACAATAAATATAGTGCATTTGGCAGATAGTACTATTAATTAAGATGATAGCAATAAATAAACATAGTTGTAAATTGAAATTGGAGCGTTAAAATGCCAAACGCACCATATTCAAACCGTTATCATTAATTAGAGGTAAAAAAAACACAGTAGCAAACCAAAAGAGGATACAATAGAATTCACTCTTTTGCTTTTGGAAAGTGGCTTTGTGATCAAAGTATTTACGTCTATTACCCAAGCTATTCGTGAAGGAAATAGTGATGATAGCGGCAAGAAATTTTCCTGAAACGGCCAAAAGGGAGTAAGGAATTAAATTAAAAATTTATAAAAATGAAAAATTTGTTAAAAATTAGTTGTTTATTCTTATTAATGTTCGTTTTGCAAAATTGTAATACCCCTGAGAAAAATGAAGTGGAAGACAAAGTTGTTGATCTTCTCGAAGCGCATCCAAGAAGTTGCTGGTGGTGTATTTCAGAGGATATTTTGGGCGCAGCGGAAGGTGGTTTTATTGGTTCGGCAGGAGGGCCAATAGGCGTTGCGGTAGGCGCGGCTGTCGTTGGAGCATATCGATCAATTAGGGAAAACAATAAAAATAAACCTATTATTATAAATGATGAAGATTATGAAGATTTCTTGACTCAATTAGGTGAAAATTATATCACTAATTATGATCATAATCCATTTGATTATGTAGGCAAATTGCACAATACTCTTCTATATTCTGCAATGGGTAGTCTATCTGACTCAAGTTCCGTAGAAGATTATTATGATTTTATGATTAATATTATAAAAAATGAAAATGAATTCGATAATTTCATTGATTCAGATGAATTTAAAAACGCTATAATGAGTGCAATGATTTCTATTGAAAATAATGAAGAAATTGAAATTCCAATGGAATACGAAATTTTATATGAAGAGCTAAAATCAAATTTTTATTCTATGGATGAAGATCAAGTTTTAAATGGAATTGAGAAGAACGTGACAAAATTTTCAGATGATCAAGTGGCATTACAAACAATTTCGGTTGCATATCACACATTTTATTATTGGCAAAAACTAAGCGAATGAAAAACTTAATCATAAGAAGAAAAGGTTTATATACAGATTTATTTAGGAACTATCAAATAACTATGAATGGACTCCAAGTAGGAGAAATTGGCTGTAACAAAATGGTTGAGTTTAAAATAGATGATATGGAAGTAAAAGTGCAGGGGGAAATTGATTGGTGTAAGTCAAATATTGTAGACATTAATATGACTAACATTGATAATATTGAATTGGAAATAAGAAATAATATTCTTTTTGAATGGGCAGGTATTATTTCGTTGATTTTAATAGTAATTTCATATTATTTAAATGTAAGATCTTTGATTTATTTAATTATTCCATTTGTAATGATTTTTTTTTACTTCATTACTTTTGGTAGAGATAAATACCTTGTATTGTCTAAAAAGTAACCAAATGATAACTGTCGATAAAACGGAAGACAGCCCTTTCGGGTCTGTCCTCCGTTTATCATTATCCGTTATGCCCAATTAAAAAAAAAGCCAGCCGCACAAATTGCACATTTGGTTTTTTGCCGACACGAAAGCCAACACAAAAAAACCAAAAGAGCAATTTCTTGCCTACGCTCAACTAAACATAAAACTCACATATTTATCACCATTTTTTGAGTAATTTTAAAAAATTAAGCTACTTTAGTGCCTGAATAAATAAACATCTGAAATGAGCAGAGCGAATTCAATGAGACCTTATTCTCAATAAAAGAAAACGAATTAAATGAATAGAATTAAGGAAGTTTTAGAAGAAAAAGGAATAAAGCAAATTTGGTTGGCTGAAAAATTGGGCAAAAGCTACAATATGGTAAATGCCTATGCAAAGAACAGACAACAACCAAGATTGGAAACCCTTATGAAAATAGCCGACATTTTAGATGTGGACGTAAAAGATTTGATAATATCTAATAAAGAACAATAATATGCCAACACTTAATTGGATAGGAAAAGATAAAGTAGTAAGCCACCACCAAGATGTGCCGTATAGAGTTTTGGAGCATAAATATGGTTTTACAGCTGAAAAAGGAGAACAAACTGAACCCACCAAAAGTGGTAACAAAATAATACACGGAGATAATCTTGAAGCTTTAAAAAGTTTACTACCCGAATACGAAGGGAAAATTGATGTAGTTTATATTGACCCACCTTACAATACAGGAAAAGAAAAATGGCTTTATACAGATAATGTAAACCACCCAAAAATTGAAAAATGGTTGGACAAAGTTGTAGGTATGGAAGGGGAAGATTTAAGCAGACACGACAAATGGTTGTGTATGATGTACCCAAGAGTAAAACTACTTCATA
>CAZHYX010000265.1:0-4393 GCA_964536675.1 uncultured Flavobacteriaceae bacterium | reverse complement strand
TTTCGACTAAGTCTATACTGAGCGGAGTCGAAGTACTCAAGACAGGCTAGAGTTGAAAACTATAACTTGCTTAAAACAAGAATCTTTTCCCGAATACTCGGAACGCTCAAGGAGACAACTCGTTTGAATTTAGTCTTTTTAAACAGCCTAATATTTTTTCGTATTAGATTTTTACGATTCTAATACAGGAATACGCAATACCTGACCTGGATAAATTTTATCAGGATGTGTAAGCATTGGCTTATTAGCTTCAAATATTTCAGGATATTTCATGGCATTTCCATAATATGTTTTTGCGATTTTACCTAACGTATCGCCACTAACTACCGTATGAAATTGAGCTTCCGGTTCCTGAATGGCTGTAGTCATTCTATCATCAACACTAGCAATACCTTCAGTATTACCAACCACTAATACTACTTTTTCGCGAGTAGCTTGATTTTCTGCTTCCCCATAGATGGTTACCAAATCATCTTCAACAGTGATGTCTAAACCGGTAACACTAAAACCTAAAGCATCAACCGCATTTACCAATTTATTTGCTTTTTCAGTTGCAGCTTCCGCGGCCTCTTCAGCTGTTGTTTTACCTATACCAAAAACTTTTGCTCCGGCATTTTTAATGAATGAAAATAGTCCCATAATTTTATTATTGTTTTAATTGATTAATAAATAGTTTTAACATTGTAAAGATACAATAAATCCATAAATTTTTAAATAATTTATATGTTTAGTATTTAGCTGAAAGCAGTATCTTTGCATAAAATCATATCATTTTGATTATACACAATTTAGGAAGACAAAATTCTGTTTTAAATCAATTTATTACCGAAATAAGAGATGTTAATATTCAAAATGACGCTATGCGTTTTAGAAAAAACATTGAACGTATTGGTGAAATATTAAGTTATGAACTCAGTAAAACCCTAACCTATAAGGATAAAACCGTAAAAACTCCTTTAGGAACTAAAACTATCGCACTTCCACAGAATGACCTTGTTTTATGTTCTGTTTTACGTGCTGGTTTACCTTTACATCAAGGACTTTTAAATTATTTTGACAAAGCTGAAAATGCTTTTATTTCAGCTTATAGACATCATTCCTCTAATAGTGATGAATTTGAAGTTATAGTAAAATATTTGGCTTCTCCGTCATTAACAAATAAAACGCTAATTTTAACTGACCCAATGTTAGCTACGGGTAAAACATTAGAAAACACCTTTAACGCTTTAAAAAGCCATGGCATTCCTAAAGAGATTCATATTATCTCGGTAATTGGCTCAAAAGATGGGGTTAACTATATCAATAATATCTTTCCTGAAAATACGCATTTATGGATTGCCGCAATTGATGAAAAGTTAAGTAGTAAAGGATATATTATTCCTGGATTAGGTGATGCCGGAGATTTATCCTATGGAATCAAACTATAAAAAATAAATAGTAATTGTTATTACTAAAAATAGATACAAAAAAACCTCTTTAAACCACTTTTCTTTAACTATTTGTATGTAGTTAGTTAAAATAATTGCTAAGGGAAAGAATGTAAATAAGAATTCCGATCCGTTTTTATCAAATGATGGTATAATTATCAGCACACTAATTAATAAATGAATCAACAATAAAAACCATGACGTTCTAAATTCGTTATTAATTATAACAATTTTAATGGTTGTAGGGAAAATTGCCCATAATATATACGCTGAAATTAACGCAATCGGTATTAATAATTCTAATGAATTATAATTTAAAAATGAAAAGCTATAATTAAACTGTAAATCAAAACCACTTAAATCATCAACCGCAAATAAGTAAACACCATAAATTAAAATTGGTGCTAAAAACCCAATTAAAGGAATTATTATATTTCTAATAGTTGATTTATTGAATAAATAAATCGCTCCATAAATCAATAGTAAATATAAAAAACTGTTAGGATAAACAATGGTAGCTATCCCAATCCAAAAAGCGCTGTCAAACAACTTTTCTTTAGTGTTTTTATTAGTTCTCAAGCTATAAATTCTTCTATACGCCAGCAACAATAATAAATGCGTAATTAAAAAATGTTTATTTAATGTTGCGAAAGGAAACATCGCAAAACAAAAGCTAAGTATAAGTAAAACATATGAATTATCTTTTGTTAGTACGTTTTTTCTAACTATAAAATTTATTATAAAAAAAGTAACTAGTAAAACTAAAAAAAAGAATGCATTCTTTGAAAAGAAAAGAAACCCAATATCTACTAGTGTAAGGTAAAAAAAAGAAAAAAAATAGATCAAAGCCAAAAAAACTACGATAATTAATGTAGTAATGGGTCTTGTTTTATTAAAAAATTTGGCAATCATTGTTAATATTTCATACTTTTGTACCGTAAATATACTTAAGATATGATTGCTAACAATATTTTTAGAGCTATAGGTGATTTTAGTACCAATGTTGCATTTAAACTTTATGATTCTTTTAGATCGATGGATGGGTGGTGGACTTCAAATACTTTTAATGTTATTTTAATTACACTTGGTTTTATTGCTATGTTTTATTGGCTTGGTCAAATGGTAAACCAAAGTAAAGCCAACGAACAATAGTTTTCTTCAATTTATTCGGTTTTGGGAAGTAAAAATAAATTAAAACGTTTTAATGAGAATGAAACGTTTACAAATGTAATTCAACCTTCTCGTAAAGAAATTTCAGACGGTTTCCGTTTAAAAGGTCAGTGGAGTGCTTTTTTTAAAAACAATAACCCTATTATTTTAGAACTTGGTTGCGGTAAAGGTGAATATACTATTGCTCTTGCCAAACAAAACCCTAATATTAACTATATTGGTGTAGATATTAAAGGTGCCCGTTTTTGGCGAGGCGCCAAAACAGCATTGGAAGATAATCTTACCAATGTTGCTTTTTTAAGAACTCAAATAGAATTGATTGATTTATGTTTTGAAGAAGATGAAATCAATGAAATTTGGATAACCTTTCCTGACCCTCAAATTAAATTCAAAAGGATGAAGCATCGTTTGACCAATCCTGATTTTTTAAAAAAATATCAAAAAACCCTTATTCCTAAAGGTATAATCCATCTAAAAACAGATAGTGAATTTTTACACGGTTATACCTTAGGTATTCTTCAAGAAGGAAATCACGAAATAATATATGCTCATCATAATATTTATAATAATGCTTACACCCCTAAAGAAGCTACTTTAACTAAAACATTTTACGAAAAACAGTTTTTAGACCAAAAAAAAGCTATTACTTATATTAAGTTTAAGGTAAAATACCATTTATAAGTCTTATTTAATTGTTACTTTATACTTTTCATTATCTTTAATGTTTTATGAATAAAAGTGATAATTTTTTTGAAAAAGTGTATGATATTGCTAGGCAAATACCTTATGGTAGAGTTACTTCATACGGTGCTATAGCCAAATATTTAGGCGCAGCAAAATCTGCAAGAATGGTTGGTTGGGCAATGAATGCCTGTTATGGTGATGAAACCATTCCTGCACATAGAGTTGTAAATAGATTAGGTGTAATAACTGGGAAGCATCACTTTGGTGGCATCAATTTAATGCAGCAGTTATTAGAAAATGAAGGGTTAGTGATAAAAAATGATAAAATCGTGGAATTTGAAGCTGTTTTTTGGAATCCTTCAAATCATCTTAATTAATATTTTCTTAGATTCACAATAATTTTATCTAATTTCAGTTTAATTTGGTACTTTTAAAATGATGCTTTTACATATTTTTTGTTAAATTGCACCACAAAAGTGCTGATACATGAAATTTCTTTATAAAATATTTTTATTAATATTGTTTATTCCGTTGTCTAACGCTAACTCTCAACTAGACCTGAGTCATGAAATTGGCGTGTCTTTTGGTCCAATTACTATGCAAACAGATTATGGTGAAAGGAATCACTTACCAAGTAGTACAGCTACAAGTTTTGGCGTTGCGTTTTCACATTACTTAAGTTTTTATGGTAGTAATTATAATTGGAGGAATGGTGCCAGCTTCTTTTCTGATCACTTTAAATTAAAAACAGAAGTGTCTTATTATTTTAATAATAATCTAGAACATAAGGGTAGATTTGCTGAACAAAATAATTCTTTCGGAGATCAAATTAGAGCGA
The DNA here is from genome assembly GCA_964536675.1 of uncultured Flavobacteriaceae bacterium. Taxonomy (GTDB): domain Bacteria; phylum Bacteroidota; class Bacteroidia; order Flavobacteriales; family Flavobacteriaceae; genus Aureibaculum. Next base: position 274 of record CAZHYX010000265.1, on the reverse strand, counting down.
TGAAAGGAAGTACAAAAATTTTTAATGTTGGTACTCAATTGGAATATTATTTTAATAATTTAGAAGATTATGGATTGTTATTTAACGATGGTGCAAAATTCGCACCATATATAAGTGCCGGTTTTTATTTTAATAGTTTTGACCCTGAAGTGACTTCTGATTTAGGTAATTATATTACGAACCCTGAAATTTTGCCCTTACCATGGCAAGAGAATGCTATTTTTGTTGAAAAAGACAATACCTTTTGCTTACATTTAGTGCAGGTACTCGTTAT
>CAZHYX010000264.1:0-4397 GCA_964536675.1 uncultured Flavobacteriaceae bacterium | reverse complement strand
AAAAATTTTCTACAACCCGTGTTTTTGGAGGTCTAAACGGGAATTATGGAACAGGTATAATGGGCTTGGTGGAGCAAGGTGATAAATGGGAAGATGAAAAGGAAATTGCAGATACCTATATTGAAAATATGGGAGCCATGTATGGTGAAGACAATTGGGCAACTTATAAAAAAGGGATGTTCGAAACCATGATGAGCAATACCGAAATTGTAATCCACCCTCGAACCTCCAACGAAACGGGACCTATTTCTTTAGACCATGTGTATGAATTTATGGGAGGCTTAACCGCCAGTATCAGGGTAACAACAGGCAAAGACCCTGATGGCTATTTCAATGATGCCAGAAACAGGTACAACCCTAAAGTACAATCGTTAAAAGAAGCAATTTGGACAGAGACTAGAGCCAATCTTTTTAATCCGAAATTCATCAAAGCACAAATGGAAGAAGGCGAAACAGCAGCCGAAAATTTTGCTGAAAGCTTCAGAGATACTTATGGATGGAACGTGATGAAACCAGCTGCGATTGATAAAGAAATATGGGAAGGCTATTATGACATCTATATCAAGGATAAAAAGAATTTAGGAACGGTAGATTTCTTTAAAAAAACCAATCCTTATGCCTTACAAGAAATGTCCGCTGTGATGCTCGAAACTATAAGAAAAGGGTATTGGAAACCGTCGGAAGCTGTAAAAAAAGACATTGCCAAGCTACATGCGGAATTGGTTAAAGATTATGAAGCTGGCTGTAGTGGTTTTGTATGTGACAATTCAAAGCTAAAAGAAATGATAGCTTCATTATTAGATGATAATTTGAATAAAAGCTACCAAGATGCCATTGCAAATGTAAGAAGGGGTTCAAGCGAAAAAGCAGAAGAGCAAGAAGGTATGGTACTCGAAAAAGAAGTGTTACAAAAAGAAGAAATAGTAGCTATGATTAAAGAGAATCTAACGGCTATTCTACTATTGGTATTGCTTATCGGTGGTGCTATTACTTGGGGGCTTGTGAAACGTAGAAGGGAGAATGAATAAAAATCAATTAAAAGAACTTGAAAGTCAATTAAGTTGCCCAACTGGAAAGATGGGTAAAGAGGTTGGTAAAATGATGAATGATAGTAATTTTGATATGACCATAACATCGATAAATGCTCTTAAAATAAAAGACAATAATACCATTTTAGAAATTGGTCATGGTAATTGCGGACATCTTAACGAGGTGCTAAAACAAGCTAAAAATATTCATTTTTTTGGACTTGAAATCTCCAAAACAATGTTGAGTGAAGCACAGCAAATAAACAATGCTGTTTTGACAAGAAACGGTGTTGAATTCAAATTGTATGATGGTGAAATTTTACCATTTAAAAATAATTTTTTTGATAGAGTACTTACGGTCAACACTCTTTACTTTTGGAAACAACCAATAAAAATGTTAGACGAGATTTACCGAGTTTTAAAAGGTAATGGCGTTTTTACTTTAACATTTGTCCAAAAGAACTTTATGGAAAGCTTACCTTTCGTGAAGGAAAAATTTAAACTTTTTGATACGAGCAACTTGAAAAAGTTAATTTCTAAATCTAATTTTACTTTAAAAAATATTATTGACAAAGAGAAAATGGTAAAAAGTAAAGATGGAAAATTTGTTAACCGTCACTATTCAATAGTATTGTTAAAAAAATGAAATAAAGCATGTTTGAAATTGTAAAATACTTTTATTATTTAGATTGATTCTAAATTATTTTATATATTTACACTCAAATTAATTTTAGCTATTCTATAAACTTTTAATACAGTATTTTTTTAGAATATCAGGATTATTAAACATTACCACAAACTTAATTTACATAAAAAATGAAAAATATATATTATTTACTTGTTCTACTTACCTCTTTTTCTTCTTGTAAAACAGATAAGAAAAATGAATCACCAAACGATGAAGTTGCTAATAAAGAACAGGTTGTAAATGTTTACACGCATAGACATTACCCTACAGATCAAGAGTTATTTACTAAATTTGAAAAAGAAACTGGTATAAAAGTAAATGTAGTGAATGCCAAAGCAGACGAATTAATTCAAAAAATGGTGTTAGAAGGAGAACAATCTCCTGCTGATGTTTTAATTACTGTTGATGCTGGTAGACTGGTTAGAGCAAAAGATAAAAATTTACTACAATCTATAAATTCGGAAAAATTAAACAACGTTATTCCAAATTATTTAAAAGATGAAGACAACCAATGGTTTGCTTTGACGAAACGTGCTCGTGTTATTGTCTATGCAAAAGACCGTGTAAAACCTGAACAATTGTCTACCTATAAAGATTTAACATCTAATTCTTGGAAAGGAAAAGTATTAATTAGATCTTCTGGCAATATTTACAATCAATCTTTAATGGCTTCTATTATAGCAAATGAAGATGAAGAATCTGCTAAATCTTGGGCAAAGGGAATCGTTAAAAATATGGCACGGACTCCAAAAGGAAATGATAGAGACCAAGTAAAAGCTGTAGTTGCTGGCGAAGGAGATGTTGCTATAGTAAATACTTACTATATAGGTAAGTTATTAAACTCTAAAGATCCTGAAGAAGTAAAAGCAGGAAATGGCGTCAATGTTTTTTTTCCAAATCAAGAAGATAGAGGTACTCATATAAATATTAGTGGGGCGGGAGTGGCAAAATATGCTCCAAACAAAGACAATGCAATTAAGTTTATAGAATTTTTAATAAGCAAAGAAGCACAAGAAGTTTTCGCTAAAGCAAACTACGAATATCCTGTCAACAATGAAGTAGAACCCTCAGAATTATTACAGTCTTGGGGAGCTTTTAAAGAAGATACATTAGCCTTATCTACATTAGGAAAATACAATAAAAAAGCGATTATCATTTTTGATGAGGCTGGTTGGAAATAATTTTTGAGTAGTATAAAAAATACATATTTAAAAAGAGATTTTAACAAATGGTCAATATATACATTGACCATTGTTATTTTTATTGCCGTACCTATACTTACCATATTTATAAAATTATTTTCTGGGCCTGGAGAAACATGGCAACATATTGTTCGAAATCTTTTAGTTGATTACACTATCAATTCATTATGGTTAATTTTTGGATGTGTTATATTGACTTTATCATTTGGGGTTTCTTCTGCATGGATTGTTAGTCGATATAAAATTCCGTTTCAAAGTACGATAGAATGGATGCTCATTTTACCCTTGGCAATTCCATCTTATATCACAGCTTATGCTTATACCGGTATATTTGATTATGGAGGATCTTTAGAATTACTGTTAAGGAAAGTAGGTCTTTCTATAGTAAAAATTGATATAATGAATATTTATGGGCTTATTATAGTCTTGAGTCTATCATTATTTCCTTATGTCTATGTAAGTTTTTCTATATCAATCTAACAGACTTATTGAAGCGTCAAAATTACTTGGAGCAAGTGAGGTAAAGACCTTTTTTAAAATTGTTTTACCATCTGCCAGACCCGCAATTATTGGGGGTCTATTTTTGGTTTTAATGGAAGTTCTGAATGACTATGGTGCAGCAAAATATTTTGGTGTAAACACATTTACAACAGGAATTTTCAGAACTTGGTTTGCTTTAGATGAACCGGAAACAGCGGTATATTTATCGGCATTACTACTACTAGTTGTATTTGTACTTATTTTTTTAGAACTTCTACAACGTGGAAATAAAGACTATAATATAGATTCAAAAAGTGATATTCAACTCCCTAAAAAAGATATCTCAAAAAGGTATCAATTACTATTTTTAGGTTTGGTCAATATCCCATTAATATTTGGGTTTTTACTCCCTTTTTTGCAGCTATTGTATTGGAGCTTCCTTACTTATTCAGATATAATTTCCTCGAAGCTCTTACATATCACTTTACAAAGTTTAGGCGTTTCTATTTTAACTGCTTTTTTAACGGTATTGATTGCGGTAATGGTATTATATTTTCCACATTGGAATAGATTAAAATTTTTAAAAAACAGTTCTAAAATAGCCATTTTAGGTTATGCTATTCCGGGTGCTGTTATTGCTTTAGGTGTTATGATTCCAACACTAGCCTTAGATAAATGGCTTATTAAAATAATAAAACAAGTTGTGAATGCAGATATTGGACTAATTATAAATGGAACAATTATAATACTTGTTTATGCATATATTATCAGGTTTTTAGCGGTTGCTTTTAATCCCATTGAAGCTAGTCAATCAAAAATAGGGAAACCGTTATCAGAATCATCAAAACTATTAGGAAAAAATAATTTTGTTACTTTTATCAAAATTGAGTTACCCTTACTAAAAACAGGTTTATTAGGTGCTTTTATTTTGGTCTTTGTAGATATTATGAAAGAATTACCATTAACACTTATTTTAAAACCATATCATATAAATACTTT
>CAZHYX010000263.1:0-4429 GCA_964536675.1 uncultured Flavobacteriaceae bacterium | reverse complement strand
ATAACGTGTAACAGGCATACTATAGTGCATATTTTGGGATATGCAAGGGGTGTTGGTGAGATTGGGGGATAATCGTTCAGCTAAGGGTAAAAACAAGTTAGCGTTTAGAGGTTATTGCATTCTCGTTTCTTAGTTAGCTGTTTTTACAGTGTTTTCTGCTTTATTTTAGGGGGAGGAATTTGTTGGCTTTTTTTGTGTTCGATTTGATTTGTTAGAGAAGGTGTAATCAAAAGAGTAAAAAGCAGATAGAGTAGATAATAGAGTATTATTAGCTTACAGCATAAATTACTGTTACCAAGGATTATCAAAGTATTGATAGTTGTTTTTTAATCTATGTTAAGGATTTCCCGTGCAAAAAATATTATTTGAGAATTATAAGTCATTTAAAAATAAAGAAGAATTAGTATTAAAACCCATTACTATTCTAATTGGTAAAAACAGTTCAGGTAAAAGTTCAGTGGCTAAATTACCGCCTTTGCTTGAAGCTGCATTAAAAGGTGAATTTTCTGAACCTTTATTATTTAATAACAATGGCGTAGAGGTTGGTGCTGAATTTAAAGATTTACTTTTTGGACGCATTGCCACAGGTGCTAAAGCACTTAATCTTGGTTTATATAAAAAGACCGCATCATTAACCCTTCAAATAGTACAAACAAATCCTCTTACTGACTCTTATGGCATATTTGCATGGAAATTTAATAACAATAAGACAGTAATAGAAAGAAATCATGATGATAACTATCAAGGATTTTTATTAAACGAAGATGGTCATTTAAAACCTGATAATTTTTCACTGCATACTGATTATATTGGGCCTTTTAGGCAATTACCCGAACGCAGTTATAGTCGCCATACTATTCATCATTCAAAAAAATTTGGTATTCATGGAGAACATGCTTACTCGTTTTTAATTGAAGATTCCTTAACAAAAAAACAATTAATAACAAAGGTTAGTGCATGGTATGAACAAAATTTTTCAGGCTGGAAAGTGACTGTCAATAGTGAAAAAGCTCCTTTTTATCAAATTGAGCTCGTTCGAGACAATCACGGAGTTGGTATTAATATTAAAGATGTCGGCCAAGGCATGTGCCAAGCATTACCCTTAGTGGTGAGAGCAATGATGCCTGTTTTGGAAGAAACATTAATTATTCTTGAACAACCTGAATTACATTTACACCCTGCTGCTCATGGCAACCTTGCTGAATTATTTGTTCAATCAACAAAAGACGACGCTAATAAAAAATACTTAATAGAAACACACTCACAAAATTTTTTATTAAGGATGCGTTACCTTGTCGCAAAAGGAATGTTAGCGAAAGATGATATCCATATTTATTTTACAGATTTTGATGAGGAAACAGGTATTAGTCACCTCCAGTTAATAGAAGTTGATGATTGTGGTAATGTATCCTTTTGGCCAGATGGTATTTTTAATGAAAGTTTTGAAGAAGCAATAGCCATTGCTAAAGCACAAAAGAAGAGAAAATCATGATATTTAGCATTTTAAAAGATATATTTTGTGCTATAAATCAAGCTGAAGAAGATAATTTAAATAAATTTTGGTTTGCTGTTTTTGATAGACATGAATTATTTATTACTGATAATGATGATATTAACACTCTTACCAGTTCTCATTGGTATAGCACACTATCTGAAATAAATAAAAAAATAATTAATGATTCAGTTACAAAATCCATACAGTCTGAAAAAAAACCAATTGCTGTTAAAATAACAAAGCATACTAATGGTTACTCTATATTAGAAGCTCATCGGTTTTTATCACAACCACTAATTATACTTCTTGAAAACAGTTTAAATGATGCTTATTTTTTTAATGCATTATTAAAGTGCTTCAAGAATGAATCAAAAAAAATAAATGAACATATTAATGAAGGATGGGCAGAGTATGGAATGGGTGGTGGAACAACAATAAATAACGTTCTGCAATCAAAGATGAAAGCATTTAATAGCCAAGTATTAACAAAGCAAAAACATCATTATTTAAGATTTTTTGTATTAATTGACAGTGATAAAAAATTTAAAAATGACGAACTAAAACATGAAGCAAAAAAATTAATTTCCTTCTTAGATGAAATTAATGTTAGCTACCATATCTTAGAGAAAAGAGAAATGGAAAACTACTTGCCTAATGAAGCATTTACAAAAATAAAAGACAACCAAGCATATATACAAGCCTATCTTAACTTGTCAGCAGAGCAAAAGGATTTTTTTGATTTAGAAAAGGGGTTTGCAAATAAGAACTTTTCTCAATTACCCCAAGAAGTACAACATTTATATCGAAATATTTCTAAAGAAGATAAAAAAATATTTAGAAAAAATAATCTAAAAAATATTAATAGTAAACGAGGTAATTTTAAGTCTGATTTTCCTAAGCTCTTTGAATCCTCTATAATCACAAAAACGCTGTTATTAGCAAGAACGAAACACCAAGATGACCCCGATGAATTGAAGAATATACTCAAGAAGGTGACTAAATTATTATGAGTAAAAAATTACTGATTGAATCAAAAGTACGTCGATTAATTCATTGGTTAGATGATATTGAAAAAGGCAATATTCAAATTCCAAAATTTCAACGTGATTTTGTCTGGGATGTTAATGCGATTAAAGACTTATTTGATAGTATTAAATTACGTTACCCCATTGGCTCTATTTTACTTTGGAAACCAGAAAAGGAATCATTTGAGCGAAGACAAAATATTGGCTCTTTTAAAATTCCAAATAAAAGCAGTGATTATTGGTATATTTTGGATGGTTTTCAGCGACTATCTACTATTTTTGGATGCTTAAATGATCCCAACAAGGGAGAAAAAAATGAGCGCCTATGGAAGGAAAAATTTAATATTTATTATGATCTAGAGACAGAAGAGTTTATCATTCCACGCTCAGATAATACTGTTCAACCTTATCAAGTCCCACTTTATCAACTAATTGATACAAAAAAAGCATTTTATTTCCAATTAAACCTTAATAATAAAAATATTAGTGAGAAGAAAATTGAAATTTACATGGAAAGATATTCTGAAGTAGGTAGTAGTCTCATTGATTATGAGCTTCCTGCAATCAATATTAACGGTGGAAATATTAAAGAGGCTGTTGAAATATTTTCAAGAGTTAATTCAAAAGGAACTGAAATATCGCCTGATTGGATGATTTCAGCACTAACTTACAACAAGGATAAAAATTTTAGACTGGGTGATTTAATTGATGAGTTATTAATAAATCTCGAACAATATAACTTTCATACTATGACTAATGGACGGAATATTATTTTAAAATGTATCGCACACTCCTTTGGTAAAGCATATTTTGATCAATCCAATAAAATTGAGAAACTTGCTGAACGTAACGATTTCATTACTGTTTCACGAAAAACGGTTAAAAGCATCGAAAAAGCCGTTCAGTTTTTATTTGAAAAGCTATTGGTACTTCATGCTAAGCAGCTTCCTTATATTGCACAATTAATATTTATTACGGATTTTTTTAATACACTTGAAGACCCTACTGATAAGCAATTAGACCAATTAAAACAATGGTTTTGGATAACAACCTACTCGAACTATTTTACAATCTACCCTATTAGTAAACAAAGAGAAGCTTATAATAAATTTAGACGTTATTTAAAAGGAAAAACAAATGAAATCATTTATAACGACAAACCATTAATAAAATTTGAAACTGCCTCTTTCCCACTAAAAATAAATTCGGGGAGTGTTCGTTCAAATGCATTAACACTTTTTTTATTAAATTATAATCATAACAACATAGCCATAAATAGAAATATTGAAGAAATAAGTTTATCCTATCTTTTTAAGGATGTAAAAAACAATAAGAATACATTTTATCCAGAAAGTGTTATACCTATTATTCGATATGATACCGATAAAAAAACTGAGAAATTTATTGATATAACATTATTAGAAAAATATGGTATTGAGGCTGATAAACATTTTCTTACAGATGAGATGATAGCAATGCTTAAAGACAATAATAATAAAGAAACAAAATTAAACATACTTGAGAAAAGAAAAATATTAATTATAGAAGCAGAAAGGCAGTTTGTTGAGAAGCTTGGGTTAGATTATAGCCAATAGAGGATAATGTTAAACTCTCCATCTTTAAGTTTTTAAACATAAGAAAACGCAGGGATAATTTGTCTGCTTTTTTTATGTTGCCTAACCCTTCTTTTTCCGTGTTTTACGCTTAGGTTTTAATTTTTCTTGCTCCACTTTAATACGCGCTAATAACGCTTTGGCACTGTTTTCGCCTGTAATAAGATCAAGGTTTTGTTTACGCCACTCAGCGGTTAACTCACCTCGAAAGGCTTTGGCTAATAGCGATGGGGTAAGGCTGTAGGCTGTTCACTTTCCTCAAAAACGTCCCCATTTTTTTCATACAACAACCATGT
>CAZHYX010000262.1:0-4429 GCA_964536675.1 uncultured Flavobacteriaceae bacterium | reverse complement strand
CATACGATATACCAAATAGATCTGCTATAATTCCTGAAAGTAGTGCTCCTATGGCGTAACCCAAATCTCTCCATAACCTAAATACACCGATACTTTCAGCACGTTGATTAGGATTACTATTATTGGCGATAACTACTAAAAAAGTAGGATATACCAATGCCGTACCTAAACCTAAAATTATACAAAGTACTATATAGATACTTTTTGTGCTTGTATAAGCTAAGAATAGTATGGCTATGCCTTGTAATAACATTCCTAAAAACAATATTTTTTTATTGGAATAAATATCTGCAAATTTTCCGGTAAATAATTGACTTAATCCCCAGACTGTTGGATAGACGCCTACTATTATTCCGATATCTTGCAATGAAAAATTCTGTGTTAAAAGTAATACTGGTAATAAGCCCCAAATCATTCCGTCATTTAAATTATTAACCAAACCTGCTTGTGTGGTAGCACTCAAATTAGGGTTTGTAAAAGTGGTATCTAAAAATACATTATCAATTTTTTTGGAAGTATTCTTTTCTTGCTCTAAAGCAACATGAGTTCTAGTATCTTTTACAATAAATACGGAGAGTAGTAATCCCAATATAGAAATAACGATGCCTATATAAAAAGGATAGGGTCTCAATCCGTAATTTTCAGCAATAATTGATGTTAAAAAAGCGATGAGCCCAACGGCAAAGTAGCCTGAAAATTCATTGAGTCCCATTGCTAAGCCTCTATCTTTTTCGCCTACCAAATCAATTTTCATAACAACAGTACTAGACCAACATAAACCTTGATTGATACCTAGTAATATATTGGCAAAGATTATCACATTCCAACTCTCAGCATAGATTAGTAAAAAAGGAATAGGAATTGCTATTACCCAGCCTAATATCAGTAAATTTTTTCGACCAAAACTGTTTGCTAATCTTCCAGTAAAGTAATTGGTAATTGCTTTCGTGATTCCAAAAGCAATGATAAAAGAAAGAATTGCTGTTTTGCTGTCAATACCCAGCTCTTTTTTAGCTATTTGAGGTAAAATAGAACGCTCTAAACCTACCATTCCGCCAACAAAAGCATTGACCAAAAGGAGTATGCTAAACTGAAACCAGTTTTGTTTTAAGCCATGAATGGTATTAGTAATAGAAATAATATAGAAGTTTAAGTTGTACAAAACGAAGATACATAATAATAAAAAACAAACATTCTTAAATCAAGAATTTAGTAGTGACCTAATTTTTTAGAATGTTAAGATTTTAGTTTATACCCTATTCAAACTTTTATTCTCTTACAAATGTTTGTGATTCTATACAATTTTCGGTAGGACCACAAGGTGGATATATAAAAACAAGCGTGTTATTATTATTTTTAAATTCAATTATAACAGAAAAAAAATTAAAATTTGAATTAGGTTCTGTTGGAAAGATTTGGATTAAATTTTCAATTTCGGTAAAAGGTTCGCTGGTAAGATTTCTAAATGATTCAATATTGAAAAAGGTAAGTTGATTGCCATCTACATTAAAATCACCTAATTGCTTAAAAGTATAACCTAAAACTTCTTGAGTTGTTGCATCCAATGTTTTCCTAAACACTTCAAATTTATCATTACTATTAAGACGATATTCAAGCCTTGAAATTTTAGTATTATCATCAAGAGTACTATCTTCAATCCAAACACCAAATAGTTTTTGAGTATTAATATTTGTTAGTTTGTCTTGAGAGCAATTTGTGGATAGTAACAATACGAAAAAAGAGGCAAAAAATATTCTATTTATTTTTTTCATAAAAATAAAATTGAAGTTAAGAGTTATTATTTAGATAGATAATTTTACTGAGGGTTGCGTTAAAATAATTTATTTATTAGTATAAATGTAATCCTGTAAGTATAATTTTTTTCATTCTAAAGATTTTATACCGTCTGCAACTTCAATAATTTCTTTAATTAGTGCCTTAATGTGTTTCTCTTTAGTAAGGTTATTCATTACTGTTAAACGTAAGTACCTGATATTATTTAGTTCGGTTGAGGTGATGTAAAAATTCCCTCTTTGTACCATTTCATTTCGAATTTGTAATTGAAAATTATTATCAGTACCAAATTTAGTATATTGAAAACATAGAATATTTGCTTCAGGAACATAAGGACAATTAAAATCGAGATGTTGGTCTATAAGTTGGTAAAATTGACGTGTATTGTTGTAAGTATCTTCAATATAATTTGCTATTCCTTTTTCTCCTTCTGCAGCCAAAACCCAAAATAATTTGGTTCCGATAGCCGCTTTGGTACATTCAACAGTATATGGTAATGTGTCAAAACCTAACGCTGCTTTATCATGAAAAATATAGCTTCCTTTTTGTTGGAATGTTCTTTCCATAGATTGATAATCCTTATATAAAACAGCAGCACAGAGCGATGAAGTTCGCATCATTTTATGAGCATCCCAAATCATAGAATCTGCACGATCAATACCTTTTAGTAAGTGTTTTTCTTTATCAGAAACCAACGCACTTGCACCATGTGCTCCGTCAATATGATACCATAAATTGTGTTCTTCACAAAAATGACCAATTTCATCAATAGGGTCATACAGACCAGTAGCAGTAGTACAGGCATTTGCTACAACTGCCATAATTCTTTTTCCATCTTTTGTTGCTTTTTGATAAGCAGGAAGTAAGGCTTCAGGCTTCATTACTTTTAGCTTGTTAACTGCCACAGGAATAATAGCATTTTGCCCCATTCCCATAATTGAAATAGAACGCGCTATAGAATAATGAGCTTCTTCAGGGGCTAAAATTACCAGATCAGAAGGTGTGCCATTTGTCCAAGAATCTGGTGCTATGTTGGCTCTTGCAGCAGACAAAGCAGTTAAATTAGCCAAAGAGCCACCGTGTGTTAATACACCACCGCCATTACCTTCTATTTTATTAAAATCACTTAAATGTGAACCTTTAAACCAGCCAATTTTATCTAACATCCAATTCACTATAAACTTTTCAATAACCGCTGCAGCCGGACCCATTTCATAAATAGCCATTGGGTTATTAATAACACCATGTATAAAATCAGCAATTCCAGACGCTACATGAGGTACTGCTACTTGATGACCTATATAATGTGGATGGTGAAGATGTTGCGTATTTGATAAATAAGCATCCATAAATGTATTAGCAGATGTAGCATTGAGTCCGCCTTTTTTTATCCATTTTTCTAGTTGAAGTTGTTGTGCTATTTCTTCGGCAGATTTTTGAACAAGTACTTTTTCTTTTCCTTTTTGACTTTTATCTAAATAGGCGCATAATTTGTCTAAAACAACTTCTGATATAATTTTTAAGTCGTTTGGATTATTTTTCATTTGCCATTATTTTTAATCCTTCACTTTCAGTAATGATGGATTTATATCCTAATTCATTTTTAATTTTTGTGATATTATATTTTCTATCCATGGCTACAAAAGCAACATCAAATTTAGTAATAGGTGGGTCTTTTTTTAGATTAAATAACTTCCAGATACTTTCAATGATAGTTGCTAAAAAATTTGCCAATCCTTTTGGGATATTCTTTTTAGGAGGCATAATTCCTTTGGTTGCTATCAGTTTTGATAAAAATTCTTTTACCGTTTGCGGATTATCATCCGTAACGAAATAAATCGCTTTGTTTTTACCTTTTATACAAGCTAAATAAATACTTTCAGAAACATTGTCAACATGCACCATTTCAAGTAAACTTTCCCCATTATTAATCCACATAAAATCGTTGGATTTGATTTTATCAATAATGGTGTCTAATGCCGTCATGCCTTTTCCCCAAATAAAAGTTGGACGAAGGATGATGCTTGTCATTTTATCATCTTGAGCTAATATAAACTGTTCTGCTAGCATTTTCGATTTCCCGTAATATGAGTTGGGTGCTGTAGGATAGACTTCAGTTTCGTCAATATCAATCAAGTTTTTAATGTCTTGTAATACACTTTCGGAACTGATAAAAATAAATCGATTTACCTTATTTTCTTTAGCTGCATTGTAGATGTTTTGGGTAGCGATTACTATTCCGTTTTCAAATCTTTGCCATGAACCCCAAAACTCAACCGGAGCAGCACAATGGATAACAACATCAATGTTCTCTAACTGATGTTTCCAATCATCAATATTTTCTAAGGAACCTAAGACTGGTTCAACGTCTAATTTTTTTAATGTATTTGCTGAATTTTCTGAACGTACCAATCCAATTAATTGAAAACTTTCTTTTTGTAATCGTTTAATTACATGTTGTCCTAAAAAACCTGTTCCACCGGTAATGAATATGTTCATTTTTAATGAATTTTATTAACTATGCAATATACAAAATGGACAGGGCAAACTCACACTTTCTTAAAAAAAGCCACGAATACACTAATTAAGCTAAGTTCTAAGATAGATATTCATTACCTTTGTAAAAAGGTTTATT
>CAZHYX010000261.1:0-4442 GCA_964536675.1 uncultured Flavobacteriaceae bacterium | reverse complement strand
TTTTAAATAATAAACCTACTTTTTCAGTAATAGATTTAGGTAATAATTACCATAGATTTGGTCCTTGGGGAGCAGATTTAGATTGGCAATCTATTTTTAGATCACCTGATTATTATTTAGAACGCCTGTTAAGTGATGAAGAGTTAGAAAGTAACTTCAGGTATGAAATGCCGGAAGAGCTTCGAATAAAATTCATAAAATCAGATGAAGTATATTTTGATATTAAGGCAACTTATATTACTGCAACCGCTAAAGGCGAATCATCTAAAGTTGTATTAGAACGTTCAATTACTCAACACGGAAAAATATGTATTGAAAATAGTGAAGATGTTTATGATGCACTTATATTGGCTAAATTACTAAATGATGATATTGACCACCGTATACATAAATATGCAAAATGTATTAGTAGAAGTACACATAATTTTCTTATTTGGCTTAAAGAAGATTATCAAAAGAGGCTCAATACATATTTACGGTTAAACTTTGATAAAATTTTTGAAGATATTCATGGTTTTCCTCCTGAAGAGTAATCAAGTTATTATAAAATTTTTATAGAATAATCACCAACTTTGATAAGATCAGACTTTACCAATTTATTTCTGACTCTGGTCTCTACAATTCCATTAACCTTAACTTCTTTATTCTGAATTATAATTTTTGCATGCCCACCAGTCTGAGCAATACCTATAATTTGTAATAATTTGTTTAATGGTATAAAAGGTTGACCTTCCTTTAACTTAAAACTTTGTTTATTCATTTAGGATAAAGATAACAAATTTCTAATCACAATCTAAGTGTTATACCAATTTAGCCATAAAACTAGTCATATAAATTGTTCCTTTTTTACTAGCTTTAAGTTTTTTGAAAAAGGGGAAAAATCCCCATTGACTCATACTTATATATAAAGTATCTTAGACGTTCTAAATCTTAGAAATATGTCTACCGAAAGAAATAATTATATCGATTTTCATTGTCATTCTGCAATGAAACCTTTTGGTAAAAGTTATAATTATAAAACGATAGGTAGAAACAATCCCCATAGAAATAGGTCAAGTAGTATCTGGAAGTATAATCCGCCAACGCTGGCAGATAAACTCATTAATTATATCATTAACCTTACTAAATTTTCTCAAGCAAATTTTACAAGTCTGGCAAAAGGAGGTGTAAGCATAATATGTATTTCTCTTTATCCAATTGAAAAATGGTTTTTTGTCAATAAAATAAAAAATGAATTTATAAAAGATATTGCTATCAATTTTGCTACAGGAGTTGGAAAGAAAAGAATAGACGCCATACAAGTCATAAATAATTATTTCAAAGATCTTGAAATGGAATATGATTTCTATAAACAATTAGATGGTAAGATTATACAATTACCAGAAGGGAAATTTAGATATAAACTTGTAAAGAGTTATAATGAAATAAAAGCTTTTAAAGCACAAGATCAAGATAAAATAGCAACTATATGTGTTCTATTATCTATCGAAGGAATGCATGTATTAAATCAAAGTATTGATAAATTACCTAAGGAAGTCAATTTTATGGCAAATCTTCAAAAGATAAAACAATGGTCACATCCACCGTTTTTTGTGGCCATTTCTCATCATTTTTGGAATCATTTATGTGGACATGCGGAAAGTTTTACTAAACTCGTAAAAAAGAAGGTTGATCAAAGCGAAGGGCTCAATTTAGGCTTCACTCCATTGGGGATAAAAGTAGTACATGAATTATTGAGTACTAATAATGGAAAACGTATTTTGATTGATCTTAAACACATGAGTGTAGCCTCAAGAATTGATTTTTATGAACTCATTGACAACAACCCAACTTATAAAAATATACCCTTTATTGTGAGCCATGGTGCCGCAAACGGAATGCAGTCATTTACAAATAAAAAACAAGAAGGCTCACAAGTTGCCAATAAATTAAACGCTGTAGAAATTAATTTTTTTAATGAAGAAATTATTAGAGTTGCTAAAAGTAAAGGAATTTTCGGATTACAACTAGACGAAAGAAGAGTAGCAAATAAAGCTACTCTCAAAAATACAAAGCATTCTTTGAAACGTTCAAAAATAATGCATTACCGTTCTGAACTCTTATGGAATCAGGTACAACATATACTCGAAATATTAGATAATCAAAACATATTTGCTTGGGATTGCCTCGTTATTGGATCTGATTTTGATGGTATTATTGACCCGTTAAATGCTTTTTGGACCTCAGAAGAACTCCCATATTTGGCAGATTTTTTAGAAAGACATGCTTTTAATTATATGAAAACAGCCAGTTTTAAAGTAAAAGACAATAATATAGAGGCTGATGAAATTATTCATAGAATTATGTCATTGAACGGGTTAAATTTTCTTAAATCAAATTATAAATAATATTTTATTAACATATCTGTATTTTGAACCCTCATAAATCATAATAAATTATAGATTTCTTAATGCTCTGTTAATAACTTAAGTACTTAATTTCTATAAACTTTGCGTAATTTTACCACACAACCCTTCATAATGCTCATTAATTAATTCAAATCAAATTCGCATGAAACACAATTACTTTTACAAGCAGATTCTTTTATGGACTGCACTTATTTTCTTTGGAACTTATAGCTACGGACAAGCTCCTAGTTATTATAATGGTACAGATATCACACAAACTGGTGATAATTTAAAGGCTGATTTAGCCGTTTTAATTATCAACACACATACTACCAATCTCATTTATACACCTGGTGTTTGGGATGCTTTAAAACAAACCGATTTAGATCCTACTAATGCCAATAATGTTTTTTTAATCTATGGTTATAATGATACAGATGTAGATATAACTAATGATAGAACGAGAGGTAAAGACATGAATGGAGGTAATGTAGGTGATTGGAATAGAGAACATACTTTTCCAAGATCATTAGGAAACCCGAATTTAGGGTCTACAGGTCCCGGCTCTGATGCGCATCACTTAAGACCTTCAGATGTACAGTTCAATTCTTTGCGAAGTAATCATCCTTTTACAGATGGAAGTGGCAATGCTGGTGTGGTAGGCGGAAACACTTGGTATCCCGGAGATGAATGGAAAGGTGATATTGCACGTATGATGATGTATATGTATTTGCGTTACGATAATCAATGTTTACCAAGTGCTGTAGGTACAGGAACACAAAATTTCCATCCAGATATGATGGATATATTTTTAGAATGGAATACCGAAGATCCTGTATCACAAGTTGAAATTAATAGAAATGTATTATTAGAAGGTATTCAAGGAAATAGAAACCCTTTTATTGATAATCCAATTTTTGCTACTTCAATTTGGGGTGGTCCTCAAGCGGAAGATAGATTTAATTCTGGTACAACTGACACAGAATCTCCTACTACTCCTACAAATTTAGTAGCTTCAAACACAACACAAACCGAAACTGTTTTGTCTTGGGGTGCCTCGACAGATAATGTAGGTGTATTAGCTTATCAAATATTTAATGGAACAACACAAATAGGCTCTGTAACAGATACGACTTATACTGTAACAAGCTTATCACCCAATACCCAATATACTTTTACAGTTAAAGCTATTGATGCTGCAAGTAATTCTTCTGCAGATAGTAACCCTGTAACAATTACAACTTTAGAAGATACAACATCACCGGCAGGTAATAATCTGATAATTACCGGGGTTTTTGATGGTCCACTTTCAGGAGGTATACCTAAATTTATAGAATTTTATGTAATCAATGATATTCCTGATTTAAGTGCTTATGGTTTTGGGTCAGCTAATAATGGAGGAGGAACCGATGGCGAAGAATTTACTTTTTCAGGATCAGCAGTTGCTGGAGACTTTATTTATATTGCTTCAGAAACAACAGGATTTACTTCGTTTTTTGGCTTTGCACCTAATGCAACCTCAAATGCAGCAGCAATAAATGGTGATGATGCAATAGAATTATTTAGCGGTGGCATAGTGATTGATGTTTTTGGAAATATAAATGTTGACGGATCGGGTCAGCCATGGGATCATTTAGATGGTTGGGCATATAGAAATGATAATACTGGTGCTGATGGCAATACCTTTACTTTAACTAATTGGATTTTTAGTGGTACAAATGCAATGGATGGTCAAACAGACAATGCTACAGCTACAACGCCATTTCCTACCGGAACTTATCAAAGACAAGTTGTGGCAGCAGAGATTATTATAAATGAAGTAGATGCCGATCAAACAAGTACTGATGCAGCAGAGTTTGTAGAGTTATTTGACGGTGGTGTAGGAAACACTCCATTAGACGGTTTGGTATTAGTACTCTATAATGGAAGTAGTGATACAAGTTATAACGCTATTGATTTAGATGGTCAATCGACTAACGCAGCAGGATATTTTGTTATAGGAAGTGCTAATGTCCCTAATGTTGACCTTGTTGAATTTACAACCAATGGTATTCA
>CAZHYX010000260.1:0-4502 GCA_964536675.1 uncultured Flavobacteriaceae bacterium | reverse complement strand
TGGTAATTGTACCAATACAGGCGCTTGTGAAGTTGAATGCCCTAAAGGCATTTCTCTAGAAAATATCGCTCGTATGAATAGAGAATATTTGGTAGCGAGTTTAAAAGGCTAATTGACTGTATACTTTCCTTAGGCACAGTAAAAGGATCTCGTTCTATTGACTACTTTTTAGGATGCACCAATTTCATTTCATCAATTAAATGCGTTGCTCCAGCATATTTATCAATTATAAATAATATATAACGCAGATCGACCATGATATTTCGGCAAATCTCAGCGTCATAGTTATAATCGCTCATAGTACCTTCCCAAACACGGTCAAAATTTAGTCCTACTAAATTACCATGTGCATCAATAACAGGGCTGCCAGAGTTTCCACCAGTTGTATGATTGGTTCCTAAAAAGCAAACAGGTAATTTACCGTCAGCATCGGCATATTGTCCATAATCTTTGGCTTTGTAGAGTTCTCGTAATTTTTCAGGCACATCAAATTCATAATCTCCCGGTACATATTTTTCTATTACACCTTCCAAATAACTTATCGAATTATAATATACCGCATCTCTAGGAGTATAACCTTTTACTTGACCATAAGTGACACGCAATGTGCCATTGGCGTCAGGAAAATAGCGTTCTTCCGGTAAGACTTCCATTAAGGCTTTCATATATCGCTTTTGTACTGCGCCAATTTGCGTGTTAATACGATTGTATTCAGGGTTTAGTTTACTATAAAATTCTTCAATAAATGGTTTTGCATATTGATAAGCTACATCATCATTTAATTTTTTAAGAACCGTTTCAGAATTACCTTCAAGCATTACCAGTGCTTTTTCTAAATCGGTAAAATTAGTATTCTCATAAATAGAAACATCAATATTTTTGGTGTACAATGGCATTATGTTTTTAAATACACCTTTATCTACCGTAACATCATAATTTTTATGAATTCCTTTTAATCTAGAAATCATTCCTGTCTTAGCTTTATTAAAAGCTTCTTCACCTTGTGAAGCTGTATGCTCTAGTTGAGTTAATCTGAACATTATATGCATCAACTCATTATTAATGATAAATGTTTCAATAAAATTTCTCCTTTTCACATTTACACTTTCAAATTCTTTGTAAAGTTTTTCAAATTCAGGAAGAATATTTCCATAGGTATCTTGTAATCCTTTTGTATTGAGGTTTTTCGTAAACTTTTCTTCAAATGCACGTTTATTCGCAATGGCATTACTTTTTTCAATACCTTGATTTTCTCCAATCCATTTTTTCCAATAATTAGCAATTCTTGCTTGCTTAGATGCATATTGAATACGTATTTTATCACTTTCCTTCATTTTAGCATCAATCACTTTTAAAGCAGCTTCTCTAATTTTAATATTACTAGGATTATATTTTTGGGTAATTTGCTCTATAGCAACTGCAGGTAAATATTTATTGGTTTTACCCGGAAAACCAAAAACCAATGTAAAATCGCCTTCAGACACACCGTCTAAAGATACCGGTAAAAAGTGCTTTGGGTTATAAGGAACATTATCTTTTGAATATTTAGAAGGGCGATTCTCTTTATTGGCATAAATTCTAAATAGTGAAAAATCACCTGTATGTCTAGGCCATACCCAATTATCAGTATCAGAACCAAACTTACCAATACTGGTTGGAGGCGCTCCTACCAAACGAATATCTTCAAAACGTTCAGTCACAAATAAGAAATATTGATTCCCTTTATAAAAGGATTTTATTTTAGTGTTTTGCCATTCTTCTTTTGGCCAACTTTTTTGAATATTATGACTGTTTTTATCAATATGTGACTGTTTTTCACTTTCGGTCATCTCGACATTAAACCCTTCAAGAACTGGCTCTGTTACTTCATGAATACTTACAATAAATTCTACAAATAAGCCTTTATTAGGTAACTCTTCTTCTAAACTCATTGCCCAAAACCCATCTTTTAAATAATCTTTTTGTAAAGAAGAATGTGACTGAATTTGGCTAAATCCACAATGATGATTTGTTAGTAATAATCCTTTAGCAGATATCAATTCACTTGTACAACCACCATTAAAATGACCAATAGCATCTTTTAAGCTTGAGTTATTAATGTCATATATATCTTTAGCAGAAAGTTTACTACCAAGTGTATGCATTTCTTTTTCATTCATTCCTTCTAAAAGAGAGGGAATCCACATACCACCTTGTTGTGCAGAAATTTGTAAGGTTATAAAAAGTAAAAATATTTTGAGGAGTTTCATGGTAATTTTTTTATTGTATTCAAAGGTAGAAAAGTACTGTTTAATCCTATTGTTAATTTATACATTTTTTGGATAATTTTTTCGTTACTTTATCTAATATTTTCATATTATATGAATATTGAATTCAAATCTAAACTCCCAAGAGTAAAAACAACCATTTTTACTATAATGGGTAAAATGGCAAAAGATTATAACGCTATTAATTTATCTCAAGGTTTTCCTGATTTTGACTCTGACCCAAAATTGATTGAATTGGTTTCTAATGCAATGAAAAACGGATTTAATCAATATTCGCCCATGCAAGGGGTTTTTAAATTGAGAGAACAAATTGCTCAAAAATTTGATGCTCTTTATGGTTCAACTTATAATCCTGATACTGAAATAACTATCACTGGCGGAGCAACTCAGGCTATTTTTACCATTATTTCAACATTTATTAATGCAGACGATGAAGTTGTCATTTTTAAACCTGCCTATGACTGCTATGAGCCTGCCATTGAATTACACAAAGGAAAACCTGTTTTTGCACAATTAGAGTCACCACATTATAAAGTTGATTGGCAAAAAGTAAAACAACTCATTACCCCTAAAACGAAGATGATTGTTTTCAACACCCCACACAACCCTTGTGGTACGGTTTGGAGCAAAGAAGATATGTTGGCATTAGAAAATTTAGTAAAAGACACTAATATTATTGTATTAAGTGATGAGGTTTATGAGCATATTATTTTTGATGGTTTACAACATCATAGTTTGTGTTTATTTCCACATTTAAAAGAGCGATCTTTTATAGTAGCTTCCTTTGGTAAAACTTTTCATAATACCGGTTGGAAAATGGGCTATTGTGTCGCTCCGGCGGAATTAATGTATGAATTTAGAAAAGCGCATCAATTTAATATATTCTGTGCCAATCATCCTATACAAATAGCTTTAGCTGAATATTTAAAAGAATCTAATCATTATTTAGCGTTGAGTCCGTTTTATCAGGAAAAGAGAGACTTCTTTTTAAACGCTATTGAAAGTTCTCGTTTTAAATTTATTCCGTCAAACGGAACTTATTTCCAATTATTAGATTACAGTAAAATAACCGATGAAGGTGATGTTGATTATGCAATGAGATTAGTAAAGGAATATAAAATAGCCTGTATACCGATATCGGTTTTTAACGTCAATAATTTAGATACTAAAATGTTACGTTTCTGTTTTGCCAAAAAGAACCAAACATTGGAAAAAGCAGCAGAAATATTATGCGCTGTCTAAATAAAAAATATAATTCATTAATTTTGAAACAACTTAAAAATTTAAGTATATGGATTTTTTAAATAAAAATCACAGCTTTCTCGCCTTTGACGTGGAACGTCATAAAACTAATAGTCCTGAGTACTCGGGAGTGAGTAAAACTGTAAAATTACTTATCACAATGTTTCTTTTATTTGTGTTAGTAGCCGTTAATGCTCAAAAAATAGAGCATGACGGAAAAGAATATCATGTTAAAGGTGACAAAATATTTCTAAAGAATATAAATGTCACTGTTAATTTAACGCCTCAACAACAAGCAACTATTAAGAATAAACTAAAGAATAAATTAGCCCGAGAAGAGAGAATAACTACTGCTGAAAAAGCAACAAAAAAAGCAGAGAAAAAACAAAAGAAAGCTGAAAAGAAGCACAAAAAAGCGGAAAAAGATCTTAAAAAGAGGAAAAAGGCGGAGAGTAACTTATCTAAAAGTCAAAAGAAATATAAAAATGACTTAAAAAAATATGAAAAGTTGAAACGCAAAGGAAAACTATCTTCTGAAGATGAAGAGAAATGGTTAAAAAAGTTAGAAAAATTAGAAGAAAAAATTAAAAAGAATGAAAAGAGGTTAAAACGCTCTTAACCATTTTGTTTCTATGCTTTCATCTTAAATAGGTAAGTTTTAATTGAAGCAACATCAAGTTCCCCTCTTGAGAGGGGAACTGTTAGTTAATAGATTAAACATGTAAACAATTATACATCAAATAGAACTAATCTTTTTTAATGAAAAACAACTTAAAAATAGCTCTCATTCAAACTGACTTGGTTTGGGAAAACCCTAAACAGAATAGGTTACATCTTTCTGAGAAAATTGATGCTATTTCAAGTGACGTTGACCTCATTATTTTACCTGAAATGTTTAGTACAGGTTTTACTATGAATCCCGATAGAGTTGCTGAAACAATGGAGGGTGATACAATATTATGGCTAAAAACATTTGCTAAAGAAAAAAATACC
>CAZHYX010000259.1:0-4508 GCA_964536675.1 uncultured Flavobacteriaceae bacterium | reverse complement strand
CATTTACATAATGAGATAGTTGATTATATTATTGCACAAGGGGGTAAGTTAGGAAGTTCTGGCAACTATGTAAGAAACCACATGCTTAGAACAATCAGGTTACTAAAAAATACAGAATTTCAACAATACATTTTGGCTCTTCCTAAGATAACGGTAGATAACAAAACTATTGAACTTACACCAGAAGAAATAGATAGATATTTTATAAGAAGGCTTATTTATAAAGAATTTTATTTAACGATACCTTTTAATTATCTATCCTATTTTTTTGAGTTAATAGTTTCTGTTTGCCAGAAAGATGATCGTTATCTACCAGATAGCCTCGTGATTTTATTTCTAAATTCCAAAAAGAAGGCAACCCTAAAGATTTTAGAAACATATAACAAATATTCTGATAAAAAAGAATACATAGAATATTGTGCAGAAGAAGTTTTACGTGCAGCTAATAGAAGTAACAAGGCTTTTTATAATAGTAATAAGGCTTTAATTAGTGAGTTAGCTGCCAATACAGATACTCAACAATCCATAGATAAAATTTTACAAGTGAGTTTTTTAGATGCCCTTAAAAACAGAAGGCAAAAAAAAGAAGAAGCACAACTGATTGAGGAGCTGAAATCTGATTTTAGGAATGCGATAAAAAATACGGACTTAATCCCTATCTATATCAAAAATTCAGAAGTATTAGCAAAAAGAAGTGAAAATACACAAAGTTTATCTTTCGATTTTGCCAATTATACTACAAAATTAATAATACAAAGTGTAAAGCAATCAAAATATACGTTAACCGAAAAATTATTTTTCAGCTATACAGATACAATATGCTTATATGCAGAATTGCATAAAAAGAGTGAAGACATTGCCAGTAATGGCATAGTGTTATATATGATAACTAAAAATGAGAGGATAATGAATCAAGTTTTTGATGTGATTTTGGGCAAAAAATTTGAAATTGAATCTATAGAAAATCCAACGCTACTTTATAATCTAGCCTGTTATTACGCAAATCAAAAGAATAAGGATAGGCTAATGTTGGCAACCAAACAAGCATTGTATCATGGTAAGAACGCAGAATTTTTTTTTACAGATGATGATTTTAAATCATTTTTAGATGACAGGGATTTTATTAAATTATTACAAAACGAATTTTGATACAAGAGTATAAAATAGAGGGTTATACTCCCTTTTTCAGGGGTGAGGACTTTCACTATAAACGGTGTATTTATATATCCTTGCCTTACCGATATTTGCATAGATTATGAACAAAAAATTAAAAGACACCCTTTCTTATCATCTTAAAGATGGTCAAATCTATTTTCAGAAATATCTTATTGAAGATGTAGATATTGAAAGTTTTGAACTTATTGGGGCTACATTAACTAAAGATAAAAACCATGTATATGATTGTATACAAATTATAGAACAGGCAGATCCTTTAAGTTTTGAATTATTTACAGCTCCATTTGGTGAGCTTAGAAATCGTTTCCGTAAAGATAAAAATCATGTTTATTTTGGGAGTGATATAGTACACGGTGCAAATCCAAAAACATTTATTGTTTTGAGCGAGTTTTACGGAAAAGATGATAAAGCCATTTTTCATCTTAGAGACTCCTTAAAAAATGTAGATTTTAATACTTTTCAAGGTTTAGAACTCTCTTTTGGCAAAGACAAAACCAATATTTTCTGTTATTCGCAAATAATTAAAGGGGCAGATCTTGCATCCTTTAAAGCCATTAACTCACAATTTGCTGAAGATAAAAATCACGTTTATTATTTAGAAAAACCATTACTTGATATAAACCCTGAAACTTTTGTATTTCAAAACGATATGTATGGAGAAACTATAGATGATGAGTTTGATAGATTGGTTTATCCTTAGGTTTTTGTGGCTTTAGAAAAAGCAATCTATTTGTCATTAAGTACTAAACAAAATTAAAAACAAGATACTTTGATTAACTTATTAAACAATAGTTATTATTTTTTTACAGTACTAATAGCCGGTAATATAATAATGTATTTATTAAATATTTTAATTCATCATTCTTGGAATCGTTTTTATAAAACGAAAGTATTAAAAATAACAAGATCTGATGTAAAAAGTAGTTTATTGATATTACTAGTGAATATACTAGTAGCAATTCCAGGGTATATCCTATTTAGAACTTCATATATTGAGTTTAAAGACAGTCATTTTTTTATTAACTTATTATTATTATTCATTGGGTTTGATTTTATTATGTACGTCTTACATTATTTATCACATACTCTTAAACCGTTGAAAAAATTGCATATAAATCATCATTCACATACATATTTTAACATATTTAGTTTATATGTAATGCATCCTTTTGAAGCAATTTTATTTGGTATGTTATTAACATTTGCCTGCCTTGTTTTTTCTTTAAATATTTACAGTTTTATAGCCTTTCTCATTTTCAATTGGTTATATGGTGTAATTTCACATTTAAATACTGAATCAACAAAACAACCTGTTTTTTTTGGTAATCATATATTTCACAAAATACACCATATTCAATCAAATTGTAATTATGGATTTTATACTGTGTTTTGGGATAAAATTTTTAATTCGACTTATAAAACCAATTCCAATAAATAATTCTAGGACAACACTCATCAAAATACCCTGTTTTCGGGAGGGTATAATTTCACGGTAAACAGGATTTTTTTTAATTATATAACCCCCTATTTTTGTACTATAAAACACATATTCTTATGCATACTATAAATAAAAAATATACAACACCAAAATACACAACCATTGCTGCAAAACATTTTTTAAACAATTCTACAAAGTAGGCATACTTGCTGCGCTTATTTTTATACAGTATGGCTGTAGCAGTGATGATGATACACCTGTACCTACAAAATTAACGGATGTAGAAATTTTAACCCAACTCTTTAATGCAAATTCTGATAATACACTTGAATGGGATCTTACCAATCAAACTATGGATTCTTGGAATGGTGTAACCCATCAAAACGGAAACGTAACGGAGTTGAATTTGGATGATAAAAATCTTGCGATAATTCCTAAAGAAATAAGAAACTTGACCAGCTTAACGCATTTATATTTGGATAACAATTCCCTAATCACTATCCCCGTAGAAGTAGGAAACTTGACCAGCTTAACGCATTTATATTTGAATGATAACCCCCTCACATCCATACCACAAGTAGTATGTGATCTTGAAACAAACCAAGGTACAATTATATATAAAGATGCGGGAGTAACCTGTATGTAGGAATCTGTTTTAGTGGTGTAATTTATAACCGTTTTTAAGAACAAATTTAAAAAATGAAAAGAAAAACATTAATACTACTACTGTTACTAGCAATTAATTATGTAAGTTTTTCTCAGCACAAAACACTTAACTCAAGTACTATGAACTCACAAACCGAACCAATTGAACTACAAATGCCTTCTATTGTAGGGCCTAATTTGTACGAGCTATACACCGATGCAAGGCTCTACGTAACTCATGTATATGTAAACGGTGTTGAACGTAAATTAAGTAATGCCGAAGGTTATGGAATGACTATGAAAAATGGACATCGTTTTAGTGGACCTAATGGTTATGAAAACAAAACCATTCTAAATACCCACATGCGCAAAGGTGATAACGAAATTCAAGTAGTATTTGAGCCTTCGCCAATAATTACAGAAGTTATTAACGAAGGCGTTCAAGAGCTTTTTAAAAAAGATATGTTTGCCCGAGCTGTTATTGTAAGAGGCGAATTAAAAGAAAACAGTTTGGGTGTTTCAACAAAAAGTTTAGATGAGTTATTAACTAAAGAAAACCCTGAAGTAGAGGTGCTTGAAAACAAGCTTGTAAAAGATATAGCAGAAGAGCACATGAATGAATCCATAATAATGACATTTACAATTAATGTGCCTGACAACGAAGATGAATACCGTGGGCACATACAAAATTGTGAAGGCACGCTTAATTCTTCGCATAACTTTACAGCAAATTTATTCTTAAACGACACGTTACTTTTAGAAATTAAAGACAATGAATGGACTATAATCAACCCATTTAATAAGGTTGTGCAGCCTCTTGATAATACATTGGAATTAGAAGTATTGTCTATTAACGATAAGACAAAAGACAGCTATTTCAACTATTATATTGAATGTGATTTGGGTGAAAACCTAAAAAGCTTAGGTTTAAAGGAAAAACATCCAAGTATAAGATTTGGTGATTTTTTTGACAAATTACATTTGCCATTATGGGATCTAAAATTTACTAAAGAAGGAAACTATAAAATGCATTTTAAGTTTTATTATTAAAATGTATTTTGTTTTGTTAACCAACAGAATAATTACGACCATTTAATTCTATTTAGCACTATGTAAACACGACCTAATTATGAAAACAATATCTATAATTGCCATAATTTTAGTTTTAGTAGGAGGAGTTGCTCTCTATTATTTTTTTTTTTAAATACATTCTCTTTTTCTGATGGGGCAAAAATAATCGACAAAAATA